>CAIUVX010000142.1 GCA_903902705.1 uncultured Methylococcales bacterium | reverse complement strand
GGCTTGATTTTGAACAGAGTATCTACCTGACTATTTAATCAATACCACCAAAAAATAGATAATACCATGAAAGTTAAAGAAAAATTAAAATTTAGTATCATTCTTATCAAACCATCGCATTACGATGATGATGGATATGTTATCCAATGGCTTCGCTCGTCAGTTCCATCAAATTCTCTTGCCTGTCTTTACGGTTTAATGTTGGATTGTGCTAAACATAAAGTTTTGGGTGATCATGTCGAACTCAACATTCATGCTTTCGATGAAACAAATACTCATATCGATACAAAAAAAATAATTTCTTTAACCGAAAACTTTGATGACTGTTTGGTTTTGTTGGTAGGTGTTCAATCAAACCAGTTTCCACGGGCGTTGGATATTGCTAAGCCTTTACGTCAGAAAAATATCAAGACAATCATCGGTGGTTTTCATGTTTCTGGTACGATGGCATTATTCAAAGAACCAGATGCTTATATGCAAAAGGCTTTAGATTTGGGCATTACGTTTTTTTCGGGCGAAGCCGAAGGTCGGTTGCCGCAAATGTTAACGGACGCATTTTTCGATGGACTGCAACCCGTTTATAATTTTATGAGTAATTTGCCAAATTTCGAAAATACGCCCACACCGATTCTACCCTCAGAAAGAGTGCGTCTGACAATGGGCTTGACAACAAGTTTTGATGCGGGACGTGGCTGTCCTTTTACTTGTTCTTTTTGCACAATTATCAATGTTCAAGGCAGGCAGTCGCGTTATCGTTCCACTGAAGCTATTGAAGAAATCATTCGTGTAAACCTTGCTCAAGGACTAACTTCGTTTTTTATTACTGACGATAATTTTGCCCGAAACAAGAATTGGGAAAATATTTTAGATTTAATCATCAACATGCGCGAAGTTGAAGGGTTGAAAATTACTCTTATGATTCAGGTTGATACGCTTAGCTACAAACTGAAAAATTTTGTTGAAAAATCAAAACGGGCGGGTTTGAAAAGAGTTTTTATCGGTTTGGAAAGCATTAATTCGGACAGTCTTTTAGGCACAAGTAAACGGCAGAATAAGGTTTCCGACTACAAAAATATGTTTATGGCATGGAAGCAAGCTGGGATTATTACTTATTGCGGTTATATAATTGGTTTTCCGAATGAAACGCCAGAATCAGTTTTGCGTGACATTGAAACTATTAAGCAAGAATTTCCTCTTGATCTGCTCGAATTTTTCTATCTTACGCCTTTGCCTGGTTCGATGGATCACAAAGGGCTTCTTGAAGCGGGTGTTGCAATGGATGAAGATTTAAATAAGTATGATCTTAATCATGTAGTCACTGCACATAACACGATGTCGAAACGAGAATGGGAGGAAACTTATTGTAAGGCATGGAAATCTTATTACTCCGTTGAACACGCCGAAACAATAATACGCCGTGCGGTTGGTAGTGGCATTAACCTTGGCAATTTGATATTTCTTTTCACATGGTTTTCTGGCTGTATTGATATTGAGAAAATTCACCCGCTCGAAGGCGGTATTATGCGTATGAAATACCGCAAAACACGGCGTTTGGATTTACCGCTCGAAAATCCGTTAATTTTTTATCCTAAATATTTTCTGGGAACTTTTTGGAAACAAATTCGTTGGCTCTCGCTTTACATAAAATTAATTCTGATTAAGCGGAAGGTATGCAAACAACAACACAGTGCATAGCCCGTAGTTTGTAGGTCGCGTTAGCGATAGCGTAACCCGACAACGGCAACATCAACATACACGGTATAATTTTCTTGTTCCCACGCGCCGCGTGGTAATGCAGTCTCAACGTGCCGTGTTGAACAACAGACCGCAGCGCGGTCAATATGAATTCCCACGCAGCGCGTGGGAACTAGAATAACTTTTATTGTTATCGTGCCGAAATAATTATGCGCATTTTAGTAATCGCTCCATCATGGGTCGGTGATATGGTCATGGCACAAAGCCTGTTTATCACCTTAAAACAACAATATCCAAACTGCCAGATTGATGTGGTCGCACCGTCGTGGACATTGGCATTGACACAGGCTATGCCTGAGGTGTCACAAGCCTTTGTTATGTCCGCAACACGCGGTAAATTAGGCTTGTTAGAACGTATCAAATTAGGCAAATCCTTACGCCAATATCATTACGATCAGGCGATATTACTGCCTAATACCTGGAAATCCGCCTTAATTCCGTTTTTCGCCAATATTCCGAAACGAACGGGCTATATAGGTGAATGCCGCTGGGGTTTGCTTAACGATGTACGCCGTTTGGATAAAAACTTTTTGACCAAAACGGTGCAACGCTTTGTTGCATTGGCTGCACCATCAACCGTTAATAGCCTACCAAGCTGTCCTACGCCTGTTTTTAAAATCAATCCAGACCGTCAGCAACACATAATTCAGCAATACCATCTGCCCGAAAATCAAAAAATTCTAGCCTTATGTGCGGGGGCAGAATATGGCGAAGCAAAACGCTGGCCCGTGAGTCATTATGCCCAAGTCGCCCGCGATAAACTTAATGAGGGTTGGCAAGTGTGGCTATTTGGTTCAGCAAAAGATCAAGCGGTTGCTGATGAAATCAATCAACTCACCGATAATCGTTGTGTAGACTTTAGCGGCAAAACCAGCATCACCGAGGCTGTTGATTTATTGTCTTTATCTGATTTCGTAATCAGCAATGATTCAGGCTTAATGCACGTTGCCAGTGCGTTAAATAAAAACCTAATCGCCATTTATGGTTCTTCTGATCCCAACTTTACCCCACCTTTAAGTGATAAAGCCAAAATTCTTTATTTAGGTTTAGAATGCTCGCCTTGTTTTAAGCGCGAGTGTCCGTTAGGGCATACTCGTTGCTTGACAGACATCACTGCTGACCACGTTATTGCGCAATTAAATCAATTAGGCTAACTGTCTTTTTATCAAATCCTGTCCGATTAAATACCTTAATTAGCTGAAATACCGTATACTGCTCCGCTGAAAGAGTCGGCTGAGCAGTCGCCGTTTTATCGCAAGATGAAAGGGAGGAAAGTCCGGGCTTCATAGGGCAGAGTGCTAGGTAACGCCTAGGGGGCGCAAGCCTACGACAAGTGCCACAGAAAATATACCGCCTATCTCGATAGGTAAGGGTGAAATGGTGCGGTAAGAGCGCACCGCGCAGCTGGTAACAGGTGTGGCAGGGTAAACTCCACTCGAAGCAAGATCAAATAGAGAAGCAGACGTGCGGCCCGTGCGGCTTCTGGGTAGATTGCTTGAGTGTTCGGGTGACTGAACGCCTAGATGAATGGCTGCTCTCGACAGAACCCGGCTTATAGGCTGACTCTTTCTTTCCTTTTAATATAAAGTGTGGAATACACACCTCCGTTTATACTCCTGCATTATTAATATCCATCAGCGTATCTTCGTTATGCTAGTCTCATACCTTGCTATGCTAATACATCGTCTTTTGTTCATGTTTTTTCGGTTTCGCTACGCACTAGCAATCTAACGGGTTAGGCATTTATAGATTAGAACTTATTGCGATAAAATAGCCGCCAATCAAACGAATCCCAACAGAAATGCTACGCCGAATTTAAGGCAACGCCCTACAACACTGGAACATTTATGACAACTTGGTTAGAAACTTGCCAACAACAATTGGTACGCTTAGAAAAAACGGCGGTATTAGCCGATAAATTAGTGACGCTCAGTAATAAAACAGGCGTAGACATTGCCCCTGAAGTGCTGCGAAAACTCAATAATGAACGCCCACGGCTCAATCGGCAATTGGAACGCTTACACGCTAATCGTTTTGAAGTCGCGGTTATTGGTTTGGAAAAAGCGGGTAAAAGTGCGTTGTTAAATGCGTGGTTAGGGCAAGAAATTCTGCCCTCAGCGCGTGAACGTTGTACTTTTACCAGTACTGAAATTTGGTCTGCACAAACGGAACAAGATCAACTGTTGCGGATTCAATATTACAGCAAAGATGAAATCAATGATTTGCAGCAACAACGCAGTAATGCTTTACTGGGTTTATTGGGTGAACGTGAGCGCAAAGAAATTCAAGAAGACCTTGATGACACGGAAAAAAATCTTAACGCTATTTATGAGTTTACCAAGCAAACCGAGGGCTATAGCCAAAGTTTTATCGATATAAGTGAAATCAATGGGCAACTTCAAGCGGCAATCTTTAAAAACCGCGCTCAGTCTCTGGCTATCAAACGTATTCAGGTAAAAACGGTACGGCTAAGAAGCGATAGAGACATTATTTTTCATGATGTTCCAGGATTTAATTCGGGGATTTTAATGCACGCTGAACAAGCCATTGAACGGCTTAAACATTGCGATGCGATTATTTACGCCAAAGAAATGAAACAGCCGTCTATTACGGGGCCTGAAAAAGAAATGTTGGTGATTGCTGATGAGGAAGATCCCAGTATTCGCGTCGCTGATAAGGTGTTTGTGGTACTGACTCAAGCCGATGCCTTAGACGATCAAATTGATTTTAAAGACACGCTCGCCAAACATCGTAACTATTGGCCGACTGTGCCTGAACGTCGTTTACTGCCCGTATGCGCTAGGTCGCATTTAGTTGAATTTGGCATACCGTCAGAAGACACGCTCCGAAGAACTAAAAGTGCCGATGATAAAGGCAAAATGAAAAAACTCGGTATTACTGATGGCATACCACAACTAAAAGAGGCGGTGAATCATTACATCGATCACGAACGGGCGATGGTGTTAGAAAAACGCTGTGATGCAATGGTCAATAATATACGGCAAATCGCTGGCGATATATTAACCAAGCTAGAACCTATTTACGGTGCAGTCGTTGACGGGGATGTCCAAGAAGATGATTTAATCGGTAAAGAATTTAATCAATGGTGGGGCAGGGAATGGCAACGCATCAAAAAAGATTTTGATGTTTGGTATGCGGAAGTTATTCAAGGACGTAAAGAAGCGGACGCGATCGGTTCTGAGCATCAAGAACTCGCTGCCTTACGCGCCGCTTATGACAGCAAAATTGAATCACTACTTAGCCAGCTAATCACTGCCCAACCCGATGAGTTGAAACGTATTTATACCGCAGGCGGAGCAATCTCCATGCCTGATCCGCGCGAAGGCAATTATAAAATTCGTGAGGAATTGTTTCGAGAAATTCAGAAAAAATTTGAAACTGAAATGACCGACCAATTAGCGCAAGCCTTACAAGCATTAATCGATCAAATTGTGCAGAAAACTCAGGCATTATTATGGAATAGCGATGATGTGCGTAAAACTTTGCTACATTCTCATGCCGATGAAAGTTTGGAGCAAGCGCGAATTCGCCACGGTTTTCAAGTGTTGTTTTTGCGTTTTAGCCGTGTCGCAGTAGAAGCCTTTATTGCCAAGCCTCTACAAGCGCGGGAACGTTTACTCAGTGAACGTGCCGCTGAAATTAAAACCTTAGAGGCTTTTTATCAAGGTACTGATAAAGCCAAACAAGAAGGCGGTTTGACGCATTATTTGCGTTATGGTTTATGGGAAAAACAGCTTAGTCAATCCGTGGTAACAGCAGGAAAAAGCAGAGCTGCCAAAGCCACAACCGCGCAAGAAATGGTCGCCGCTATCGTGCCTGAAATGGTCACTATCACCAAAAAAGTCCCAGAGGAACAAGAAAAAGCTCCCGAACCTAATAGCTTTGATGCAGTAGTGGCAGAAATCAACGGTGATTTAGCTGCCCTAGAAGATTATCTAAAAAACAGTGTCTTTTATGCCGCTGGTTTTATTACTTATTGCAACCAAGAATTAGAGCGCATTCGTCATCGCTTTAAAGAAATGGAAGACAATGACAGACAATGGATAGGCATTATTCGCACCGCCGTTAAATATGAAAAAAATCCTAATATTCCTTATAGCATTGCCCATTCTAAACGCGATTTTCGTTTGCGCCGTGAAATTGCATTGGAATTAAAGGAAATTCGGGAAATCTGTTTGAATGTTTATTAGTGACGGATAAACCTTCGAGGTTTTTAAAACCTCGGAGGTTTGCGCTCGATTTTTTCGTAGAGCTTAACGCACAATAAAATGATACCGTTCGTGGTGAGTCCTTCGGCTTTGCTCAGGAGAGCCTTGTCGAACCACATTCACGCTTCGACAAGCT
>CAIUVX010000141.1 GCA_903902705.1 uncultured Methylococcales bacterium | reverse complement strand
CTAAAAAGACTGGAGAAGGTTTGAGTGTTCAGTCTTATTTGTATAAAAATCATTGCCTGGGTAAAAATTATGTCTCATTCCAATTCAAAAAATCCTGATCTTGATTGGAGTCAGGTGCGTGAAACGGTAAAGTTGTTGTCGTTATCTGCGGCACAAGTCGAAGCGCTTTTAAAAGAAGGAGATTCGTCTGTCAATACACTAACGGAGTCTTTCACGTCTTTAGCTGATCATATGCAGATAATCAATGGTTATCTTCTGGCTTTGGAATCTTCTGAAATCAGGGAGCAGGCGCTGATTAGTTGCTCTGATACCAGTGAACAAATCCAGACATCTGTGGTGGCTTTTCAGTTTTATGATCGCATGGTGCAATGCTTGCAGCATGTGACATCCATTTTGCTTGGCTTATCTCGTTTGCTGGAAAGTCCGGATCGGCTTTATAATCCAAGCGAATGGAGTTGTTTTCAGGATGAGATACGTTCTAGATTTACAATGGAGTCAGAAAGAGTCATGTTTGATGCCATTTTAGATGGCAAAACGATCAACGAGGCTCTGGCTAAAAAAGAATCAAGGCTTAAGGAACAAGAAGACGTTGATAATATTGAATTGTTCTGAAGAAACAGCAGTAGATTTTCAAATCGGTGCTTAAAGAATTTTTACTGCTGTTTTAAATCAAAAAACTACGACAGAACAAGTGAATTAAGCGGATAACTTAGTGACAACTTGTTTTAACAAGTTATCTGGTTTGTAAGGTTTTATGATGTAAGACGTAATGCCCGCCTGAATCGCTTCTTTTACTTTTTCGCCCTCAGACGATGACGTTAGCATTATCCAAGGCGGTGCCGTCATCTTAGGATCTTTTTTAAGCTCTTTATAAAGTTCCAGCCCTGTCATACCCGGCATATTCCAATCACAAATCACGACGTTGATTTTAACTTTTTTCATCAACGCGAGGGCTTCTGAGCCGTCGGGCGCATCAAAAACGTGAGTAAACCCAGCTTCACGTAAAATAGCTTTGGTCAGAGAGCGGATAGAAGAAGCGTCGTCGACAATTAATATCTTTTTTTGTAACAATTCGAGTGATATGTCCATTTTTCTTCCAAACAATGCTTTTATGGATAACTAATATCACAATCATACTTAGAATCAGCTAAAAAGTGCAATCCATTTTTTAGCTGTTTTGAAAATGTCATAAACTGAACCAGCCATACAAGCCGATTGTCTAGTCTTTACGTTAAGTTAAATCAAGCTCGATGAACGCATTTATTCAGTCAATATCGTTAACTTCCAGTTTCGGGCAAGCGTTTTGTAAGCCGCCTGATGGCAATGATTGGTGGCTTTTGTAGACATTTTTTATACATTAATTTGGTTCAAAAAAACCGCAAAATAGCCGCAGTAACCGCTTAAATGTTTTTTGACATAATTTTTACACATGCAGGGTGTAGGATAATGGCATAGGTGATTTTTCTCATTCTGAAAATACATACCATGATCCGATGAGCAAAAACGGTTTGCATTATTGTGCACGATTTAAGCAATAGGGCATTATGAAGTCTATGAATACAGGCTCTAACAGAGAAGTTTTATGAATTATTATTTTCTGATTATTAACGTTGGCAGTACGTCTATTAAGTCACGGTTATTTACAGCTGAGTTGCAAACCGCTGCGGCGTTAGCGGCGGATTATGGCGCAGAGGGAGGTATGAGCATCAAAGGCCTGGGTTTGCAAAACGAGTCGCTGACTAAAACCGATCCTAATTGCCATGATACCTGTTCCGCTTTAACTGCGGTGCTATCACTATGGCGACAGCTAATCAGTGAAGCGAATGTGACGCTCAGCGCGATTGGACATCGTGTCGTGCATGGTGCGAGTTGGTTTGATAAAGTTACACCGATAACCCCTGATGTGCTACAGAAGCTGGAGCAATTGGATGGTTACGCACCTTTACACAATCCATTCAATCGATTGGGTATTACGATGGCGGGGGATTATTTTCCAACGAGTCGCCAATTTGCAGTTTTTGATACCGCATTCCATCGACATATTCCCGATTACGCCGGTCGCTATGCCATTCCCGAGCAGTTATCTACCCATGTTGAGTTTTATCGTTATGGCTTTCATGGTATTTCTTGTCAGCATAGTTTATTGGCCGCAGCCAATCTGTTGGGTCAAAAGCCTGAGCAATTAAATTTAATTGTTTTGCATTTAGGCGGTGGTGCGAGTGCGACGGCGATTGCTAAGGGTATTAGCGTGGATACCTCAATGGGCTTTTCGCCAACAGAAGGCTTAATGATGGCCAGTCGGTGTGGCGATGTAGACCCCATGATTACACTGACCTTACAACGGGAAGGCAAAACGCCTGAGCAGCTTGATCACTTGCTTAACCACCAAAGTGGATTACGGGGCATTTGTGGTGATAGCGATATGCGTCGTGTATTACAGCGAGCCGAACAGCAAGATGAGGCTGCACAACTGGCCTTGGCGATGTTTTGTTACCGGATAAAAAAATATATCGGGGCCTATTGTGCGATACTAGGCGAAATCTCAGCATTAGTTTTTACTGGCGGGATTGGTGAGTATGCGGTTACTGTCAGAGAGAAAATCTTGATGGGCTTAGAGCCGCTGGGCTTTACACTCAATCCTCAGGAAAACTTACGCTGTGTCGGTCAAAATGGTATCGTCAGTGCGTTATCGAGTCGATTCCCTATATTGGTTATACAGGCTGAAGAAGAGCGTGTTTGTGCACAACAAATTTTAACCTACCTGGACGAATAGTCCGCCCTACCTGAAGAGGAAACAACGTGGAACCAAGTAATCCTAATTATCAACTGTCTGCCGAGCTCTTAGAGCGCATGAACGCCTATTGGCGAGCTGCAAACTATCTGTCTGTCGGTCAAATTTACTTGCTAGATAATGCCCTGTTAAAAGAGCCTCTGACGCTGGAACATATCAAACCGCGTTTGTTGGGACATTGGGGAACGACGCCGGGTTTAAATTTCATTAACGTGCATTTAAACCGGATTATAAAAGCCTATGATCTAAACATGATTATGATATGTGGGCCTGGGCACGGTGGCCCTGCTATGTTGGCAAACGGCTGGCTAGAAGGGACGTATAGCGAATATTATCCGAGTATTTCGCAAGACAAAGACGGCATGAAAGCCCTGTTTAAGCAATTCTCTTTCCCGGGTGGAGTGCCAAGTCATGTGGCTCCTGAAACGCCAGGGTCTATTCACGAAGGGGGAGAATTAGGTTATGCCTTATCACATGCCTTCGGTACGGTGTTTGATAATCCTGATCTTATCACTTGCTGCGTTGTTGGTGATGGCGAGGCAGAAACAGGCCCAATGGCAGCGGCATGGCATTCCAATAAATTCCTAAATCCTGCTCGTGATGGTGCCGTATTGCCGATTTTACATTTAAACGGCTATAAAATTGCTAATCCAACCTTGTTAAGCCGGATTGACGAAGAAGAGCTATTGCAACTCTTTCAAGGTTATGGCTATCGTCCTTATTTGGTCGAAGGCAGTGATCCTGAAATCGTCCATACCCGTATGGCAAGCGTACTGGATCAATGTGTCGAAGAAATAAAAGCCATTCAGCATGAAGCGCGTAGTGGTAATGCGGAATCAATCAAGCGCCCCTTCTGGCCATTGGTGATTATGCGTACTCCTAAAGGTTGGACTGGTCCTGCCAGCGTTGATGGTAAAAAAACAGAAGATTTCTGGCGCTCACATCAAGTGCCGCTATCTAATTTGGCAGAAAATCCCGAGCATGTTGTACTTTTGGAGCGCTGGTTAAAAAGCTATCGTCCCGAAGAATTGTTTGATGAACAAGGTCGTCCGTTACCCGAATTATTAGACTTAGCGCCGCTGGAACATAAGCGCATGAGTGATAATCCTAACGCCAACGGGGGCTTGCTGTTACGTGATTTAAAATTGCCAGATTTCCGCAACTATGCCGTTGACGTGCCTTCACCGGGTTCGGTTGATGGCGAAGCAACGCGTGTTATGGGGCGTTTTTTACGTGATGTCATGAAAAACAATCATGAGCAAAGTAACTTCCGCATTTTTGGTCCGGATGAAACGTCTTCAAATCGTTGGGATGATATTTTTGATGCGACTTCACGGGTATCGATGGAAAAAATCCTGCCAGAAGATACGAATCTGTCACCCGATGGTCGCGTTATGGAAATCCTGAGCGAACATACCTGTCAAGGTTGGTTAGAGGGCTATTTGTTGACCGGACGACATGGCTTCTTCTCATGCTATGAAGCGTTTATCCATATCGTTGATTCGATGTTTAACCAACATGCCAAATGGCTAAAAACATGCAACCGGATTCCTTGGCGACGTCCGATTGCGTCACTCAATTACTTGTTGACCTCGCATGTTTGGCGTCAAGATCACAATGGCTTTTCACATCAAGACCCCGGCTTTATCGATCATGTGGTCAATAAAAAAGCCGAAGTCATTCGCGTTTATCTACCACCAGATGCCAACACATTGCTGTCTGTGACGGATCATGTCTTGCGTAGCCGCAATTATGTCAATGTCATCGTTGCTGGCAAACAACCGGCGCCGCAATGGTTGACAATGGATGCCGCTATGAAGCATTGCGAAGCGGGTATTGGCGTTTGGGAATGGGCAAGTAATGATTATGGCGATGAGCCAGATGTGGTTATGGCTTGTGCGGGTG
>CAIUVX010000140.1 GCA_903902705.1 uncultured Methylococcales bacterium | reverse complement strand
GGTAATGGCGATGCTAATGTTATTGACGGTGGGGCGGGTAGTGATGTTATCAATGGCGGTGCAGGGGATGATATTCTGGATGCTGGTGTATCGGATATTTACAATCTTGGCGTAATAGACACACTGAACGGCGGGGCAGGTGATGACAACTTTTTATCACGCGGCTTTTATGGCGCAGGTATTTATGATGGCGGTACGGGTAATGATACGCTTGATTTTAGCCAAGCGGATGCTTACACCGCAGCACGGCGTAGTGCTGAAAATGCGGGCGTTAGTGTTGATCTCTCGACTGGTAAAGCCTCCACTTACTACCTCAGTGCAACCAATTTCACTTGGACAGATGCCAATGGACAAATCGCGGTCATTCACATTGAAAATGTCACGGGTACTGCTCAAGGCGACAAACTGATCGGAGATGCCAATGCTAATGTTTTCGAAGGTGGAAACGGCAGTGACATATTAGCGGGCGGCGCGGGTAAGGACTTATATTTATTGCAAGAATCAGTGGCAGCAACCGATACCCTAAAAATTGCCACAGGCGACAGTTTAATAGACAACTATGACATAGCTAATAGCTTTGGATTGGGAACAGGCACAGCTAACACAATAGCCGTAGATAAACTTGATTTATCCTTTACCTCCATTGCCGCTAACGTGAGTCATGTTAATGGTACAGATTTTGGAAATGTTGGCAGTCATTCTATTAGCAATGGGTTGATTAGTTTTGCTAATGTTATAGGCGATACTCCATTGTCAATCACTGCCGCCAATCTAACCGATGCTATTAATTATGTACAAGCAGCAATTACGGGTAATAACACTGTTGCTTTTATTTCTGATGGCAATACCTTTGTGTTCCAAGATGGTGGCGTAACAGACACTTTAGTGGAATTAGTCGGTGTAATGGCTAATAGCGTCAATAATTCAGGACTTGGAGTAGGGGCGGTTTGGATTGCTTAATCCGCTGTTTAACAGAGATAGCTAAAGTGGGCGTGATTTTAATCGCGCTATTGGTAGAGTTACCGCTTTTTAGTAACCCAATTTTAAGTTCTTAGCAAAAAGTTAGTAGGTATAACAGGTGGCATCTCTCCAAGGGATTAAGGGGATATTACCCGTAACGACTTAAACGAATACCTGTCGATTTATTGTTAAGCACTTACCTATGAAACTCAGGATTTTAAATGACAACCTCATCCCAACCCAAAACAACCACCTCACCACCAAAAGTAACCTGCTTTCATGATGGCGAATGCCCTCTCTGTAATATTGAAATCAACATGATGAAAAAATTCGATAAAGCGGGCAATATTCATTGGGTGGATATTAGTCAGGACAAAGCGGCATTGGAAAAAGCGGGCTTAACTTATAAGCAGACAATGGATCGACTGCACGTCATCGACGAAAATCAGCAACTGCAATCAGGCGTACTGGGTTTTTTGCAAGTGTGGAAGCAACTGCCTTATTATCGCCGCATCGCCCCCATTATCGAAAACGTACCCTTACTATTACCGTTAATGGAATGTTGCTATCGTATTTTCGCTCGCTATCGATTACCGCTTACTGGCAAAAAACAAATCAAAGAATAGCCATCATGAATCAAATAAACCCCAATAAACTACTGTTATCAAAATGGACGGCAGTTAAACCGAAACAAAAAGAACGCCACTTTATAGTAACCAAACTGATTCGTGCAGAAAATGAAGAGATTATCGCTTGCGAGTTGGAAGCCGTTATCAACAAGAATATCTACCAAATGGATTGGCAGACTCTCAAAGATTCATCCTGTTGGCTGATAGGTTGGCACTGAGACAAAATTGATTAATTTGATAGCCACAAAAGAAAGACAGAGCGAATGGCTTTACATAAAATGCACAGTTACATTTAACGGTACGCACAGCGTACCCCACCTGACTATCCAAAAAATAAGCCAAACATCATGACCACAGCCAATCTCTACAGCAAACTCAAACAAGCCAAAAGCGAAGAAGACGTTAAAGACGCTTACATTAAAGCACTCGGACTGAAATCATTTACAAAAGGCATTGTCGATATTCGTACCAAAGAAATTTGGTTTGAAGCGAAAGATAAGCGACACACGATTTTTTCAATGTTCACGCAATTATTGAATTATGTTCATGACGCACGAACCAAAGGCGAAGAAATCCCGCCATTATTAGCGGTAATTGACAGCGAAAAAGCTGCCATCATGAAAACGTCCGACGTGTTACCTTTTCTGGATAAAAAAACTATCAAATGGGGGAAATCGGCAAGTAAAGTAACGCCCGAAGCCTTAGCAGAAGTGTCGGCACACATTGGAACGTACTTTGTTAAATTCAACATTGCCACGCAAGAAGATGAATTTATCAGCACCGTTAAAGAAGCCATCAAAACGGGCGGCATCATTCGCACTCAAATTACCCCCGATAACTTGGCGCAAGTTTTTCAGAAATGGTGCAAGTTAATTGGCACAGAAATCACAGGCGTAAAAGAACAGGAAGATTACGCTTTGTTATTTTTTGCCGACATCATGCACGACGGCAAAGCTAAAACGTATAAGGATTTACCTGCTCGATTGATATATGACGGCGATGACCCAGATTTTGACCTGCGCGGAACGGTCTACACACTAGGCAATCACGATGGCTATCACGAATTTTGGACGATATACCACAAGCCACCCAGCGCAGAATATCGTGATTATTTATTAGCCCGCCGCGACAGCTTAATTCCAATCAATGAGCGAATGTTTAAAGGCGCGTACTACACACCGTTAAACGTCGTCGAAAAAGCCTACGAAAAACTCACCGAAACACTCGGCAAAGGTTGGCAGAAAAAATACATCGTTTGGGATATGTGTTGCGGTGTGGGCAATTTAGAAACCCAACACGGCAACCACAAAAACCTCTACATGAGTACGCTCGATAAAGCCGACATCGACATAATGCACTCCACCAAAACCTGTCCAGCGGCACACCGTTTTCAATACGATTATTTGAACGATGACATCGTTGATTCTTCCACCGTTCGTGGTGAGCTTGTCGAACCACACCCTTCGACAAGCTCAGGGCGAACGGTGGGACAGATTGATTACAACCTAACAAACAAAGTGCCAATCGAATTACGCAACGCGATTGCCGAAGGAAAAAAGATTTTAGTGTTAATCAATCCGCCTTATGCAGAATCAGGAACTGGTGTTGATAGCGGAAATAAAGAAGGTGTTGCGACAATGAAAATGTCCGAAGTTATGGATGATTTTGGTTACGCTAAACGGGAGTTATTTGCTCAATTTCTGGTAAGAATTTATCGAGAAATTCCAACAGCTACAGTCGCTATTTTTAGCAAATTGAAATATGTAACTTCCCCTAATTTTGAACAATTCCGCGAAATATGGAACGCAAAATATCTTGGTGGATTTGTAGTTCATAGCAAAGCATTTGATGGATTGAGCGGTAATTTTCCTATTGGATTTTTGGTTTGGAAAACCAAGACAACATCTAAGAAAAAACAACCAATTATTCAAATTACTGCTGAAGTTTTAGACAAAAAAGCACAACTGATTGGAGAAAAATGTTTTTACAATTTACCTTCTGAAAATTTATTAACTAAATGGGTGATTCGACCAAAACCAAACAAAACAGAAGCGTTACCTCTAAAAAATGCAATTTCACCAGCAACAAAAACTAAAGATGTTCGTGGTTCATATTGGTCAGATGATGCAATCGGATGTTTGTATGCTCATGCAAGTGATATGCAGAACGCAAACCTAACGGCTTTATTATCGTCAGGTTACAGCAGCCCTGGTGCTTTTTTTGTTAATCATGAAAATCTTTGGCAAGTTGCAATTATATTTACTGTTCGGCTTATCATAAAAAAAACGTGGATAAACGACCGCGATCAATTTTTACAACCCACCGCGCCACTTTCTGACGAATTCAAAAACGATTGTTTGATTTGGATGTTATTTAACGGCAGCAATTTAACCGCGAGCGCAGACGGTTTGGAATGGAACAGTGAAACGTGGTCTATCGTGAATCATTTTATTCCGTTCAATCAAATTGATATTGGCGCGGCAAAACCGTTTGAATCGGATTTTATGGTGAAGTATTTGAAAGGAAAGAAACAATCAACCGAAGCAAAAGCGGTTTTAAACGCTGGAAAAGTGTTGTGGTCGGCGTACTTTTCCAAAAAAGATAAATTGAAAATCAGCGTAAAAGAAGACTATAAATTAAACCGTTTAGATGTGGGCTGGTATCAAATCCGTAATGCTTTGAAATCGTTAAACGATACGCCCAACGCCGTTAGCTTTGATAATTTCGACACCGCATACAAAAAATTGACTGAAAAATGTCAGCCGCAAGTTTATGAGTTTGGATTCTTGCGCGATTCTGAAAAATTAACCGAAACGGATGTTGAAGCACTGGAATCTTAATCAGCAAGGTAGCCGTGTAGCCTACCTGACTTGGAGTATAAAATCATGTCATCACAACAAGTTATGTCTTTTATTAGCACGATAGGATGGGCTGAGGTACGAAGCCCATCAATCGCGAACGATGGGCTTCCTCCGTCAGCCCATCCTATATAGGTACTGGATACAACTGCACCACATTAAGAGAACAAAATCATGTTAGCTAAACAAGTTAAACCGCTACTTAGCGAAGACGATTATCTGGAAATGGAGAAGGTTAGCAAAATCCGCCATGAATATGTTGAAGGCACTATCTATGCAATGGCAGGTGGCTCAAGGTCTCATAATAAAATAGCGATGAATATAGGTTCTGCATTACACCAACACGTTAAAGGCACAGCGTGTGATGTGTATATGAGTGACGTAAAACTCAAAATTGCTCACCGTCGCAGTTATTATTATCCTGATTTAATGCTGGGTTGCAGTCGTGAAGAAACTAACGAGTATTTTTTAACGCAGCCGTGTTTAATCATTGAAATATTATCAAAATCCACTGCCACTATCGATAGACGGGAAAAGTTAATCGCTTATCAAAGTATTCCTAGTGTGCGTGAATACTGCCTGATTGCGCAAAATACTTATCGCGTTGAACGATACCACCGCCTTAATGAAACGGAACTATGGCACACACCGTGTATGAAAAAGGCGATAGTGTGCAGTTTTCCTGTGTTGATTATTCACTTAGCATGGCTGATATTTATGCGGGTGTTTTAAACGAGTAATTAAAAACTATCTTTCAATCGCCGTAATTTGGCAAACAGTTCAACAGGGGCAATACCTTTAAACTTGGCTTGTAATGTTGAACTGAGGTCTCTTAAAAAAGGGTTGGTGGCAAGTTCTTCGCCGATGGTGGAGGGTACGGTTGGCAAACCGTTTGCGCGTAATTCATTGACCTGAATCATTTTTTCTTGCAAGGCGATGTTATCGGGTTCAACCGTTAAGGCAAAGCGACCGTTAGCCTGAGTGTATTCATGGGCGCAATACACGCGGGTTTTTGGCGGCAAGGCTTTTAATTTTTGTAACGATTGCCATAATTCGGCGGCACTTCCTTCAAACAATCGTCCACAACCCATGACAAACAGGGTGTCACCACAAAATAGCGCGTTATCCTCAGCAAAATAATAGACAATATGCCCGCTGGTATGCCCTGCTGTTGCTATTACTTGGGCAGAATGTGTGCCTAGGTTAATGACATCGTGTTCTTTTATGCCTCGGTCAACACTGGGAATTCGGTGTTTATCAAATTCTGAGGCAATAATCTGGCAGCCTGTTTGTCGCTTTAGTTCCACGTTACCACCGACATGATCGCTGTGATGATGGGTGTTGAGAATGTAGGTGAGTTGCCAGCCTTTTTGCTTTAATACGGCTAACACTGGTTCAGCAACTGCGGGATCTACCACGGCGGTTTCGCCTGAGTCGGAATCGTGTAGCAGATAGATGTAGTTGTCAGTTAAGACTGGAATTTGTATGATGTCTAACATGGCTGTGTGCTTTGATTGGCGAAAAAATGTTTGGTTACCGCAGCATCTTGTTCGATTTGTGCTTGTAGCTGGGCGATGGAGCTAAACTGCATTTCATCACGAATTTTTTGTTTGAAATGCACTTCGATGTATCGCCCGTAAATGTCTTGATTAAAATCAAATAGATTAGTTTCTAGCACTAATTGGGAGCTACCGTCAACGGTTGGGCGCGTGCCGACATTGGCTACACCTGTTAATTCGATACCATCAATGCCTGTGATGGTGACAGCAAACACGCCACTAATGGGGGTGTTTTTTCTAAACATTTTGATATTGGCGGTTGGATAACCTAGCGTTCTGCCGCGTTTATCTCCATGCGTTACTCGCCCACAGATTGAATAACTATGTCCTAGCCAGCGTTCAGCTTGTGCAACGTTACCCGCACATAAGGCATCTCTGATAATGGTGCTACTGACGCGCCGCCCTTCGACATAACAAGACACTGTGCCTTCAACGCTAAAGCCGTGCTGTTCGCCTTTCTGTTTTAATAAGGCGAAGTTACCACGCCGCGCTTTGCCAAAATGAAAATCATCGCCGATAACCAGATGTTTAACATTTAATTTGTTGACTAGAATATCGTCAACAAACTGTTCGGCATCACAGTTGGCAAAATAGCGATTAAATTGCATAATCAATAAATTATCGACAGGTAGTTGGGTAAATTGAATTACTTTTTCACGCAAGCGCATTAATCTGGGTGGAGAATTACTCGCTAAAAAATATTCTAAAGGTTGCGGCTCAAAGGTCATAGCGACGACAGGCAAATTGAGGGTTTTGCCGCGTTCTGCCAGTTTTTCAATAACGGATCGATGCCCTAAATGTACGCCATCAAAATTACCGATGGTCATTACGCAACCGTTTTGAAAGGGTTCTAAATCGGACAAGCCTCTAAGTAAACGCATGATATTTTTTCTGTAACAAAACCTTCATTCTATCATGCGTTATCAGCAAATAACCGTCATTAACTTAAAATTGAATGCTTAGTTATTGAGGCTAATTCTGCCATAATCTATGCTTATAATCGCTTTTTGTTTATCAGGAGTCTTTCATGAATCGAATGTGTTGGTGGTTACTGCTCAGCAGTTTGTTTTTTACTGCCTTTGTTCAGGCTAAACCTCTAGCACCTGATAAAGTGCCAGAATCGCTTAAGCCGTGGATTAGTTGGGTAATGCAAGACTATCCAGAACGTGGTTGTCCTTTTTTATATAACAGTTTTGAAGAAAAACGTTGTGAGTGGGCTACTGAGTTAAACGTAAACTTAGAGGCAAACAAAGGTAGTTTTACGGGCAGTTGGCAAGTCTATAAAGACGATGACTGGGTTTATTTACTCGGTGACGATAAGCATTGGCCATTGGCAGTGACTGTAAATGGTAAAACCGCGCTGGTGATGGATAAAGACGGCAGACCTGCAATTAAGCTAAGTACAGGAATTTATGAGATTAAAGGGGAATTTTTATGGGAGTCTGTTCCTGATAATTTAACCCTACCCGATGACGCAGGGCTAATTAGTCTGCAAATGAATGGGCAAACTATTCACGCTCCCACCATTAGAGAGGGGCAACTCTGGCTAAAAGACAGTGAGCGGGGGCAAGTTAAACCTGAAAACGTACAAAACTCTGTTGATGTACAAGTATTTAGAAAAATCATTGATGACGTGCCATTGCAAGTGTTGACGCATTTGGATATTGAAGTGTCAGGTGTGCAGCGCGAGGAAAAAATAACAGGTGCGTTATTAGCTGATTTTATTCCGTTGCAGTTGCAAAGCCCTTTACCAGCAAGGCTGGACGATGGGCAGTTAGTTGTGCAGCTAAAACCTGGTCGTTGGCAAATAGATATTATGGCGCGTAGCGACAAAGACAGGGAACAACTGGTGTTGCCGCCCAAAGAGACACTACCCGAAGATAGCGATAAGTCTGAAATCTGGGTATTTGATGCACGTCCAGAATTGCGAGTTGTGGAAATTGCCTCATTAAGCACCATTGATGCAAGTCAAACCACGTTGCCTAATGACTGGCGCAATCTACCCGCCTACAAAATGAATCCCACTGATACCATGAGTTTTAAGGTAATTCGGCGTGGTGATCCTGAGCCTGAACCCAATAAACTTACCTTGAATCGAAAATTATGGTTAGATTTTGATGGGGCAGGTTATACCATTAATGACCATATCACGGGCAAAATGACCAAAGGTTGGCGACTCAATGCCTTGCCAGAAACCCAGTTAGGCAGATTAACGTTAGATGGTAATAGTCAGTTAATTACTCAGCAAACTGGCACCGATAAAAAAGGCGTTGAAGTACGAGGTGGCGCGTTGACGCTGGATGCGGATAGTCGTATCGACGGTAATATCGCCCTCATGAATGCGGTCGGCTGGGAACAAACATTTCACCACGTTAATACCGAACTTAATTTACCTCCAGGTTGGCGATTATTAGCCGCAACAGGAGTGGATAATGTTCCTGATAGTTGGATTTCACGTTGGACATTGATGGATTTATTTGTGGTGTTAATTACCTCACTGATAATTGGTCACTTGTGGAATCGTTATTGGGGTGGTCTTGCCTTAGTCACGCTAGCGATTATCTGGCATGAAGCAGACGCGCCACAGTTTATATGGCTACATATTTTAGCCGCTACTGCGTTGCTTAGCGTCTTGCCGCAAGGTAAGTTTTTTAAGTTTGCTCACTGGTATCGTCGTGGTAGTTGGCTGGCGTTGGTGTTTATCACATTACCGTTTATGGTTGATCAAGTCCGCATTGGCATTTATCCGCAATTGGAAAGACCTTGGCAGGATATATACCCTGATTCTAACGTAGTTGGTGGTTCTGGCTATATGAATGCTATGCCCGCTTCTGCCCCCGTTGTTATGCAAGCTGAATTAGCGAATCCTTCACCCCCGCCGCCACCTGTTGCCGCTGATAGCATAGAACCAGAGGCAGACTATGCGGCAGTGGAGTCTAAGAATCAGGTCAGTGAAATGAAAGCACCTTCTTTGCGTAAACTAAGCAAACCTAAAGAAGCACTCCAACAACAGGACAATGCTTATAATCAAAGTTACGCCAGTAAAAAATCGGTTGATTTTGCCCGCGTTGATCCCAAAGCTAATATACAAACAGGACCTGGTTTGCCACAATGGCAATGGCATAAAGTTTATTTATCGTGGAATGGTTCTGTGGATGCCGAACAACAACTCAGTTTATGGTATTTATCCCCTATGTTGACCATGCTGTTAAATTTTTTGCGGGTGATTTTAGTCGCCTTATTATCGGTATTACTGTTTGGTAGTGCGGAAAAAATCCTACCGCCTTTCATCAATAAATGGAGCTTCGGTGGCAAAGCAACTCCGTTATTATTGTGCTTGCTGATATTGCCGTTGTTATGCACTCCCACGCAAAAAGTCTATGCAGATGAACTTCCTGATGATGCGTTATTGAAGCAATTACAAGAAAAATTACAGCAAGAAGTTGTGCCTGATTGTTTACCCGCTTGCGCCCATATTCAGCAAATGAAAATGCTGATTAATGATAAAGAGGTACAAATCACCTTGCAAATTCATGCCCAAGAATCGGTGGTTTTGCCGTTACCCGCAGAATATGAACAGTGGTTTCCTAATCAAGTGCTAGATAATGGTAAAGCTTCACAAGCCTTGTATCGAACAGATAACGGGCTGTGGATTAATCTCAAACAAGGTGAACATGAGGTGATTTTGCGCGGTATCACGCCGTTATTGAGTAAATTTACCCTGCCTTTACCACTAAAGCCCAACTATGTCGTGGTTGAAAAAACAGATTGGGAAGTGGTTGGTTTAGAAGAAAACGGATGGGCAGACGACCAATTACAATTTAGCCGTATTCAGCAGCAAAGCCAACAGGATAAAACAAAACCTATTGAACCAGTCGCATTAAAACCCTTTGTGCGCGTGGAACGCACATTGCAACTGGGTTTAGATTGGCGGGTTATTACCCAAATTACCCGCATTTCACCCGCTGATTCGGCGGTAGTATTAACCGTGCCGTTGCTAACAGGTGAATCCGTCACCAGTGCGGGTATTCGGGTTAAAGATAATAAAGTTGAAGTTAATATGGCGGCGCAGCAAACCACCATGCAATGGGAGTCAAAACTAGAAAAAGCCGACAAAATAGACTTAATCGCCCCTGACACCAATCAATGGATTGAAGTATGGAAAGTTGATGTAAGCCCTGTGTGGCATATCGAATCGACAGGACTTTCCATGATTCATTTGAATAGTGAAGGGCAATGGCTACCCGAATGGCATCCTTGGGCGAATGAAACCGTCAGTTTAGCTGTCACCCGTCCTGAATCAGTGCTAGGAAAAACACTGACAATTGACAGTAGTCGCTTACAAATTACCCAAGGTTCGGAAAGGCTTGCGGTATTAAACGCCAGTCTGAGAAGTTCTCAGGGTATGCAACATACGTTGACCTTACCTGAAGGATCACTGCTGCTATCTGTTGCTATTAATGGACGGACGCAACCGCTACGACTAGAGGGTAGAAAGCTTACTTTACCCATTAATCCAGATAAACAAGATGTTTCTATCAGTTGGCAAGAACCGCACACCGCCATTAATCCGATCATGCACATGTCGGAGGTTGATTTAGGTCAAGACAGTGTTAATAGCAATCTAACTGCTAATTTAGGGAAAGATCGCTGGGTGCTGTTTGCTTTTGGTCCACAATTCGGCCCAATTATTTTATTTTGGGGATTATTAATTGTGCTTATTATCGTGGCACTGGGGCTAGGTAAAATTACCCTAACACCACTAAAAAACTGGCAGTGGTTTTTATTGCTAGTCGGATTAAGTCAAGTTCCAATGGCAGCGGCAGGCATTGTAGTGGGCTGGTTAATCGTATTAGGTTGGCGAGCAAATCAATCCAGCGAACAAATTCGCTATTTTAATCTGCTACAAATCAGCATCGGTTTATTGACGCTGGTATCCTTGGGGGTGTTATTTTCAGCGGTTGCTCAAGGTTTATTGGGTTCACCTGATATGCAGGTAACAGGCAATCATTCTTCTGCTACGGTATTAAATTGGTATCAAGACCGCAGTGCATCGACACTACCCGCCGCTACTGTGATTTCCTTGCCGTTAATTGTCTATCAATTATTGATGTTAGCGTGGGCATTGTGGTTAGCCAGTGCTTTAATTAACTGGTTAAAATGGGGCTGGGGATGTTTTTCCAGTAACGGCTTATGGCGTAAGAAAATCGTGCTTGAAAAGAAAACCGAGGTAGTTGAGCAGGAAGAATCAAAAGTTTGATATTTTGGAGTGCAAGCTTCGCTTGCACTCCAGCATTACAGTGAATTAAAGCCCCAGCAATGTTTGAGTATGACGAGCAATCATCATCTCTTCGTTGGTGGGCAGTACCCAAGCAGACACGCGGCTGTGCGCTTGGCTAATACAAGCTGCATTCGATTCATTGGCGGTTGGGTCAAAATCTACACCTAGCCATGTTGCTTGTTGACAAATAAGTTGTCGAATCTGGGGGCTATTTTCACCAATGCCTGCGGTGAATACCAGTGCGTCTACGCCTCCCATTGCCGCTGCTAATGAGCCTATTTCACGGCTAACACGATAAACAAAATAGTCGATAGCTAACCGCGCTCGCGGTTCTGAGCTATCTAGCAATACGCGCATATCGTTACTGATGCCTGATAATCCTAATAAGCCTGATTGTTTATAAAGCAGGTCTTCAAGTTGTTTAGAACTTAAGCCTTCTTGTTGTAGTAGATAAAGAATAACACCTGCATCCAGATTACCCGCTCGCGTTCCCATTAATAAACCGTCTAAGGCAGTAAACCCCATTGTGCTGGTGACACTACGCCGATGATGAATGGCACATAAGCTCGCACCGCTGCCGATATGCGCGACTATGACTCGCCCTACGGCAATTTCAGGTGGCAATATTGAGGCAATATATTCGTAGGAAAGCCCATGAAAACCATAACGTTGCACACCACGCTCGTAGTATTCGTAGGGTAAACCAAATAATTTTGCCAGTTTGTTTTGTTGACGATGAAAAGCAGTATCGAAACAGGCAACCTGTGGCAAATCAGGGCATTCTTGCCGCATTGCACGAATCGCCGAGAGGTTATGGGGATTATGTAATGGTGCTAAATGGGTAATGCTGTCAAGATTCTCCAACACCTCGGTCGTAATAAGTAGCGGTGCGGAATAATCTGGGCCACCATGTACGACACGATGCCCCACACCGACTAAGCGGTTGCTATTGTTGCGTAAAAAATCAGTAATGTGTTGTAGTGCTTGGACATGATTAGCCACTTCTGCGAGCTGCCAATTTACATCGATGAGAGTTTGCCCGTTATTATCTTTTACTTTAAGGTGCGGTGCAGTGCCTATACCTTCGACTTGCCCTGTGATTTTCTGACTTAAGGTGCTATCACTAAGAAGCTCAAAAACAGAAAACTTTAGACTGGACGACCCTGCATTAAGAACAAGAATAGCGTTTTGCATATAAACTCTGGCTTTTGTTTGCTTCACACTTAAGCTAGACAGTTATTTTACAACGCGCAATTTAGGTTTATTGGGTGGAGGAGTTTGTTCTGGCGGCGGTGGCGTAGACTCGTTAGTTTCATCATCTTCTGGATTGAAGACCATGCCTTTACCATTTTCTTTTGCGTAAATTGCCATGATAGCCACAATAGGGGCGACAACGTACATAGGTTTACCACTAAACCGTGCATTAAACTCAATCAGTTCATTGCCTAAGGAAAGTGCGTCTACTGCGGCAGGTTTGATATTTAAGACAATTTTACCGTCATCAATAAATTGATGTGGCAAAATGGCATCCTTATTTTCAGCATCGACTAGAAGATATGGAGTTAGATTATTATCAAGAATCCACTGATAAATTGAGCGAATTAAATAAGGTTTTAGCGAGGTCATTTTGAAGGCTCGATCATTTCTTTTTCAGCTTCACTCAAGCTGCGTTTAAAACCAGTTCGGTTAAATAAACGCTGTGCATAATGAGTAATCACTTCATCTGGCGTTGATATATCTATACCTATGCTAGGTAATCGCCATAATAATGGGGCAATCACACAATCAATGAGCGAAAATTCATCACTCATAAAATAAGGTCTTGCTGCAAAAATAGGGGTAGCATTAAGAATGCTTTCTCTGAGCATTTTTTTAGCACGAGCTGATTTTTTTTCGCCTGAATGTAAAATTTCATCCAGTGTGTGATACCACTCTTGATCTATGCGTTTAATGATCATTCTGGCATTAGCACGCGACACAGGATCCATTTGATGTAAAGGCGGATGTGGAAAGCGTTCATCAAGATATTCCATAATAATACGCGAGTCATAAAGAACTAAATCGCGTTCTATTAAGGTTGGCGATGTGCCTGTCGGATTTAGTTCGAGTAAATCTTCAGGAGCATTATTCGGGTCATAAAATTCTATGTCTGCGGCAATGCCTTTTTCATGTAAAACAAAACGGGCGCAATGGCTCATTGCACAAGTTGGCGATGAAAAAAGCGTCATAACAGATTTACGAGTAATAATGTTTGCCACGAATAACAACCTCTTTGGACGTGTAGGGGTGGTAAATTGGGCATTATATCACGAAAGAGGATGTTTTTGACGTGACCGCAAGTAATTAGAATGGTAGTAGCAAAATCAAGAAAACGTCCCTGTTTTCTTGTAATAAAGTTTAATGAATATCTTTCCAATATTCTTTTTTCAATAAATAAGCTAAGCCAAAAAACAGGAATAGGAAGATGAGTACATACTTACCCATACTCTCCCTTTCCAGTTGTGCTGGTTCACCGACATACACTAGAAAAGTAACCAAATCATTGACCATAATGTCAAATTCCTCTTCCGATAATACGCCTTCTTTATCGAGAACTAAGTCAATACGATCACCATAGATGGTTTTTCTAATGACTTCGTGTTGTTCGCCTTGCAATTGCCACAGTGGATTAGGCATGGCTGTGTCTTCAAAAACTAAATTATTGACACCGAACGGTCTATTTTTGTCGGTGTAATAACTTTTTAAATAGCTGTATATCCAATCTGCACCACGCGATCTGGCAACCAATGACAAATCTGGCGGCTGTGTACCAAACCATTTTTCTGCGTCATGCTTATTCATCGCACTGTGCAGCTGATCATAAATACTCGCGCCGAAAGGTGCAATATCTTTTAATACTTCTTTTTCGTCGGCGTGGGTATCCAAAGCGATGCGTAAATAACGAACCTGCTTAATGGAATGACAGCCTAAACAATAAGTCACAAAATGTTTCGCGCCACGCAATAATGAGGTTTTATCGCCAACATCAACATCGGCTTCTTGTAGTTTTACACCCTCGGACGCACGAACCCCAAAAGAGAGGATCATTAATAGCAATAGTGTTGTAAGATTTTTCATATCAATCTAGGCTCTCTTTTAGTTTTTTTGCCAATCGAGTGGTTACTTTACGGATACCCTCAGCATTAGGTCTTCGACTAAAAAACACACTTCTAAAGGCAGGGTGCTGGCTATTATCCTCTGACACAGGGTTTAACTCAGTAATTTCCTCAAATGCTTCTATTAATGCAGGTATCTGCTCTTCAAGCGACAGTTCTACAGTGACACGTTCTGGCACAGGCTTGGTTTTTTCCCAGCGTGTATAAATTGGCATTAATAAAAAGAAGCCAAAATAAATCGCGGTAAACACGCGGGCAATATTAGTCATCACGGGGGTTGCAGGTTGCGTACCTAAATAACCCAATGCAATAAAGCTAATGACAAATAAAGCTAATGCTTTTTTATAAATACCGCCGCGATAACGAATGGAACGCACTGGATTTCTATCTAGCCACGGCAATAAAAACAACACCACAATCGCGCCACCCATACCAATAACACCCGCGAATTTATCAGGAATCGCGCGTAAAATGGCGTAGAACGGGGTGAAATACCACAAAGGTGCGATATGCTCAGGAGTTTTCATTGAATCGGCTGGAATAAAGTTAGCGTGCTCAAGAAAATAACCGCCCATTTCAGGCATATAAAAAATGATAGTGGCAAAGAAGATTAAAAATACTCCAACACCTGCAATATCTTTTACGCTGTAATAGGGATGAAAAGGAATACCATCTAAAGGCACACCATCTTTATCTTTCAGCTTTTTAATATCAATGCCGTCTGGGTTGTTAGAACCGACTTCATGCAATGCGACTATGTGCATAAATACCAGCATCACTAATACTAATGGCACGGCAATGACATGAAAGGCGAAAAAACGGTTCAGCGTCGCATCCGACACTACATAATCACCGCGTATCCACAACGATAAATCATCACCAATCACAGGAATCGCGCTGAATAAAGAAATAATAACTTGCGCACCCCAATAAGACATTTGCCCCCAAGGTAACAAATAGCCCATAAAAGCTTCTGCCATCAAAGCGACGAAAATTAACATACCGAAAATCCATATCAGCTCACGCGGGTGTTTGAATGAACCGTACATGATGCCGCGAAACATATGCAGATAAACCACGATAAAAAAGGCTGACGCGCCTGTGGAGTGCATATAACGCACTAACCAGCCCCAGCTCACATCACGCATGATGTATTCAACCGAGTCAAAAGCGAGTTTGGCATCGGGTTTGTAATTCATGGTCAACAAAATACCCGTCAAAAACTGATTAACTAATACCAGTAATGCTAACGAGCCGAAGAAATACCAAAAATTAAAGTTTTTTGGGGCGTAATAATGCGTCATGTGGTCTTTCCACAGACTGGCTAGTGGAAAACGATCTAAAACCCATTCCCCACAGTCATTTAATCGAGAAGGTTTCATGCGCTTTCTCCTTCGGCGGGTTCGCCAACAATCAACAATGTATCAGTCACATAGCGATGAGGTGGAACTTCTAAATTAGTTGGAGCAGGTACACCGCTATAAACACGACCTGCCAAATCAAACCAAGAACCATGACACGGACAGAAAAAACCACCTTTCCATTTGTCGCCTAAATCGGGTGGTGACACCTCAGGGCGAAAGGTCGGTGAGCAGCCTAAATGGGTACACAAACCCACGGCGACAAAAATTTCTGGTTTAATAGAACGCCCTGAATTTTTACTGTTCTCAGGTTGAAGAGATTCCAAAGACTGTGGATCTCTTAGTTCACTCTCTAAGGTTTTTAAAGTGGCAAGCACCTCAGGAGTTCTATTCAGTACCCAGACGGGTTTCCCTCGCCAAGCGACTCTAATTAATTGCCCTGTTTCCATCTTAGAAAGATCAATTTCAACAGGTGCTCCTGCTGCCATTGTTTTAACACTCGGCTGCATTTGCGAAAGAAAAGGAACAGCTAAATACCCTGTGCCGACAGCACCAACCACGGTTAACGCCGTAGTCAAAAACTGGCGTTTAGACTCGTCTACGCCTTCATTATTCATTATAGAACTCTCCTCATTAGATTCCGTGCCTCGAAAGCACACTTTTTGTCCTGTCAATATACCACTAGAACCTATTAAATTTGAAGTGCTTATGTGTAATTGTTTGCAGTAATAATTGCACTATTACAAAAGCATTACAGGCTGGAAAACCTAAGTCTATGAACTTACATAAAATTCCTCTGTACATGACAAAAAAAATAACTCATTGAAACTATCGCAAAATATTTATTGACAATACGAAATAGAAGAACTACGCCACAAATCAATGAGCATATAGACTGGAATCCCAGCATTTGCACTGGGATTCCTTACGTCATCTCAGCCTATAATTTAAACAATGGCTCTAACCCTGCATCCTCAGTCGTAGTCATTTTCGCTCTAGCTTTATTTTCCGCGAAGGCTTGAAAAAGCTTTTTTCCAGCCCACGCTGGCGCGTCTTTGGCATACAGCACTTGATTCAGCTGCAAAATTTCATCATGCAAGCGAGCATCACAACAATCGGCAATTGCACCTAAGCTGGTGACAGAAAACTTCAATGTCCCCCAAGCCAATAACGCATTTTTAGCGGCGATGGCATTATTATCGGCACAGGCTTTTTTGAGTTTATTAATATTGGCTTTTAAACTCAGTTCTGCTTCGGTGTTTTCAACAACAGGACGCGGGGCAGGGCTGTTAGTTAAAAAATAAAAGATGGTTATCAACCAGCCTAAGGCTAAAAATAGACTGACCCATAACCAATAAGAGACAGGTTGTTCAGTAGGAGGTTGAATAATCAGCGTGGAGTTATCTGCTTGTGGTTTCGTGATATTACTGGAAACAGTTGGACTTGCAGCTCCCGCTGCGACAGTAATTATGGTTTCGGGGATAGTCGCGATTTCGGTTTTGTTGGTTTTGGTATTAAACCAAGGGATTTTTATCGCGGGTAGCGTGTAGCTACCTATTTTTGATGGAATTAAGGCAATTTTTTCTTCACGCAACGCTAATAAACCATCGGCGGATTTTTGCTCTTTTAATATGGGTTGGTCGGGATAGGTTTTTAAATGATCGTCTGCTTTAACGGCATTAAGTTCAGGTAGAGAGCTAACCGTCGCGCCTTTTGCCTGTAAACTTAGGGTTCTCGTCAATGGTTCGCCTACTTTCATTTGTTCAAAATCACCCGACCATTCTTGTTTGATTTCTAATTGTTCAGCGGATAACCAATGTGTTCCCGTAAAGTTAGCAGGGACAGGTTTTACATCAAGTGTTATTTCTTTGGAAACAACGCGCTTGGTTTGTGTTGAGTTAAAAAGTCCGTTAAAACTAGGACGCGCATTGCTCACTACTTCAGCAGTTAATACCAATGGCTTAATGGTCATTTTTCCACTTTTTTGCGGAAAAATGACATATTTCCGTTCAATAATCGAATAATTCACGCCTTTTACGTTGGCAGTATAATTATGATCTTCGTCCATTTTAGCAATGACCGCATCAGCAAGCTCTGGTTCAGCCAACTGCGCTTGAGTAATATTGACGGTCTCACTATTTCGATACAGGCGCAGGGTATAAATTACTTGTGATTGTAAGTAGGGGGTTGCTGGCGTGGCTTCAACGTCTAAAAATAAATCTTCATCGCTACGCACCGCTTTATTATCCGCCGCTTTAATGACATCTACCGTGAGCGGCTCACTACGATTACGCCCAAATTCTATAACGGGAATAGTCAAACTACCTGCATTTTTGGCGATAACATTCAATGTCCATTGTATGGTTTTGCTCGACTTACCATTAACCCACGAGGAGTGATTGCTTTGCTCTTGATTGAGAATGGTAAAATCCTGTTCCAACGGTTCAAAGTCGGGTATGGCATCGGGTGACTCAGTGGTGGTAAAAAGTATTTGAAAAGATTCATCAATACCGACTGGATTTCGGTCAACTGAAACAGTGATTTTTGCCGCGTTTACGCTTTGAGCTTGCAAAACCAAGGCTAACAATAGAAAAAACAGCGTTGATTTAAGTAATTGTTTGATAGTATTCATAGACGATAGTGGGTATTTAGACTCATGGGTATAGTTTACAACAAGAGAATTTATAGCATTGCATTTATGTGTCTTGCGCTGTTGAAAATATTGCACTTAGCCTGATTTATAGATGAACATGGAATCAAAAATAGGTAGTCATAAAAAGTGAGTGATAAGTCTATCGAGGTTAATCCGTTCGTGGTGAGCTTGTCGAACCATGAACGGATTGACGCTCACCCTTCGACAAGCTCAGGGCGAATGGTTTTTTTAATCACAAATACTTTAGCTATATCAATCGGCTGTAGCTACAAGATCAATAATTTGGTCGAATTGATAATGAGCTGCCAATTGTTGCAAGCCATCGGCAATGGCGGGAGCGATGAGGCGAATTTGAGCGAGTACCGCGTCGGTTTCTTCAATATCCAGATTTAACGCGGCTTCGTGTAATTGTTGTCGCAGTGTAATAGGTAGCGTGGTTAGCATTCCAGCGGTTATTTCCACAACAGGCGATGACACGGGTTCTAAGGCATCTTCATAAATAAAGTTAACCCCTAGCAGGTTTGCCAGTGCGGTAAACACCTCTGGAATGTGAAACGGTTTGTGTAGCACCGCATCACAGCCTGCATTGATGATATTATCGTGTTGATCGATAAAAGCACTGGCAGTCAAGGCAATGATTTTAACCGCCTTGCCTCCATTTAATTGGCGAATGTTAGCCGTGGCTTGATAACCATCCATCACAGGCATTCGCATATCCATCCAGATTAAATGCGGTTGCCATTGTTCAAACGCGCTAATGGCTTGTTGACCGTCTTCTGCTTCACGCACGTCAAAACCCACGGTTTTTAGTAGGGTGTTCAACAATAAGCGATTATCGGCATTATCATCAACAATCAATAATCGCCATGCAGGTTGATTAGGGGCAAGGCATTTAACAGGAAGCCCTATTTCTTGAACAACCAGTCCCTCTGTATTTGCAATGGCTAGCGGTAACTTAATGGTAAACACTGAGCCTACCCCCATGTTACTGCTGACGCTGAGTTGCCCGCCCATTAGCTCTACCAACGATTTAGAAATGGCTAAGCCTAAACCCGTGCCTTTCACCTCTGAATTTTTTTGCGCCAATTGTACAAACGGCTTGAACAGCTCGGATTGCTGATCTTTGGGGATTCCCATGCCGCTATCGACAATCTCAATACCCAGCATCACCATCGCCTCGGTTAAGGGGCGAGTACCTGCGCGTAATATAACCCCGCCTTGCTGAGTAAACTTGATGGCATTGCCCAGCAAATTAATAAGAATTTGCCGTAATTTACCGCTATCGACACTCACATAACGCGTCATATCATCGGCTATTTCCACCCGAAAACTTAATTTTTTAGTGCTGGCACGAACGCCGACCATCGTGCCAATATCGTCCAGAAGTTTAACCAAGTCACAGGTTTCAGTAGTCAACTCAAAGTGACCCGCTTCAATTTTAGAAATATCCAACACATCATTAATCATACTGAGCAAATGTTCACCGCTGCGATTAATAATAGCCAAGGTCTCTTTTTGAGCCGCAGTGCTAGTGCTGTCTTGGCTCATTAATTCAGAAAAGCCCAAAATCGCATTCAACGGTGTGCGTAGTTCGTGGCTCATGGTGGCAATAAAGGTGCTTTTTGCTATGTTGGCGGCTTCGGCGGCTTCTTTGGCGAGTAATAAAGCGATTGTACGTTGTTCAACTAATTGTTCGAGGTGATCTTTATATTCTTTAAGCTCTATTTCTGCTTGCTTGCGGTCGCTAATGTCTTCGACCATTGCCGACACATAATCAATTTCGCCATTATGTTTACGCACAGATCTCACCACTAACTTAGTAAAAACAATCTTGCCTGTACGCGTTACAAAACGTTTTTCTAAGCTATAACCATCGATTTCATTCGCCAAAAGTTTTTCAAATTGCTGTTCATCCGCAGCTAAATCATCAGGATGAGTCAAGTCTACCCACGTCATTTGACGCAAATTTTCTTCTGAATAACCTAGCATATTACACAAATAATCATTGACGCGAATCCAACCTTTTTCAGGCGATGTAATCGTTAAACCCACCAAATCCAATTGGTAAAAAGTACGCAGTTGTACTTCTGCCTTTTTCTCTTCGTCGATGGCTTCTAGCATTCGATACAAATGCTGTGTTAATACGCCAATTTCATTGGGACACTCAATTGTCTCACGTTGAAAAGATCGCCCATGCTCGGCATCTGTGGCAACAGCTATTAGATGATTTAAGCCATTAGTCAGCTTACTCGCCAATAGCCGAGCGATGATAGAAATCACTAACAAAAATAACGGTACACTCGCCATGCTTGCAAACGCGAGTTTGCGCAAATTGGCATTTGCTGTATTTTGCGTCAATTCAACGCGTACCCAGCCTATCAAGCGATTGCCTGTTTTAATGGGTACGGCAACATCGATTAAATTACTTTCAATCAACAAAATTTGCGGCTCTGCTGGCTGTGTTAGCAAGTGTTGACTAAGAGTATCGTTAAAAAACTGCCCGATATAAGCGGGATTAGTTGAAGCCAATACTTCACCCTGTGGTGAAAGCACGGCAGCAAATTTGAGATCAGTAGTTTCGGATGTTCCTTGCAACACTTCTTGTAAACCAACAATGTCATTGGTCAACACCCATGAGACACTGCTGAAAGACAATGTTCGCGCTAAATCAAGCGCGTTTCTGGTGTTTTGGGCGTAAAGAAAATCTCGTTGAAAAGAAAAAAGCAAGCACCCCGTCCCAATAATAATGAGCAAAGAAACAAGGGAAAATGACCACGTTAACTGGCGGCAAATAGATTGATTCCACACGCGGGTCAGTGGTGCAAACAAATATCGAAGTCGATTCATGAAAAGCATTTTTCTCAATACTCGATTTTACGAACCGTTTTGGAAAACTTTTCCAGAAAATCGCGTACTGGACGATAAGTTTCAGCGGTGGCGGGTTCAAATTTAGAAATAGGTAATTGCGCTAACAGTGTCTTGCCTGACGGGTTTTCATGCAGACTAAATAACAGTTGAGCGAACTTTTCAACAATAGGTGCGGGAATATCTTCGCGTACCACCCAGCCATTGTTTGGCAAAGGCTGGGTTTCCCATTTTACCACTAGCTGAGCTGCCATGTCGGGGTGTTCTGTACAAAATGCCTTCCAAGGTACTGGCCATGTAGCACCCGCTGCAACATGACCACGCAATACACTCATAATCGAAGATTCTTGTGAGCCAACATAACGGTTTTCAATGTCGTGATTAACATCAATACCGTGGGTATGCAAATAATATTGTGGCATCATGGTTGCTGCTAGTGCCGTTGCGGCTGGATAGGAAACCGCCTTGCCCTTGAGATCAGTTACTTTATCGATACCGCTATCTTTGCGTACTAAAATAATGCCTCGAAAAACCTCATCATCACCCATTTTGCCAAACACCCGATACCCGTGTTTTAGAGACTGTATCGTTTGATAGGGATTAGGCATAGCAAACGCAAAATGCCCCGCGTATAGCTTTGCTTCAAACGCCTCATAATTACGCGATGCTTCCAATTTGAACTGTACTTCTGGAATTTGACTATTGATAGTGTCCAGAATTGGGGCGTACACTGCTATCAAACGCTGCGGATTGTGTAACGGATGAATGCCCACTATATATTCCGTTATTGACTGCGGTTTTTTTGAGCTATAAGTGGGCTGATAACTCCGCTCTTCTAAATTGCCAATACTTGCCAGCAGAATGATAATAATCATGCTCAGCCACTTCAAATTACATCGGACGAAATTAAACATAGTGTTCACTTACACGAGGAATTTTGAAGCATTGTATATAACAATTGACAATCAAAGTTTGCTACCTTGGTGGATTTATTCTCAGACTAGTTTTCATTTGTTTAACTTTTCCGCAATTGCTTGTGCCATCGCCATAAACTCAGACGGCATTAAAATTATGGTAGTGGTATTTTGCTCTGCTCCCACTTCGGTAATCATCTGCATACGCCGTAGTTCTAATGCCATAGGATTGTGCGCAATTTCTTGAGCGGCTTCCGACAATTTTTGTGAGGCTTCAAATTCTGCTTCAGCTTTGATAATACGCGCTCGTTTCTCTCTGACCGCTTCGGCTTCTTTCGCCATTGCTCGCTGCATATTTTCGGGTAATTCGACATCTTTCATTTCAACCAACTCGATACTCAAGCCCCATGAACGAGTAATTTGATCTACCATTTCTTTGATGGATTGGTTGATTTTATCACGGTCGCGTAACACTTCATCTAATTGGTGCTGACCGATAACATTACGCAACACTGTCAACGCTGCTTGATAAGAGGCGTTTCGGTAGTTATACACCGAGATAATAGCTTTTTCTGGATGGGTTACTTTGTAATACATCACCGCATTGACTTTTATCGTCACACTGTCTTTAGTCACCGTTTCTTGTGATTCAATATCGACGGTATTGGTGCGAATATCAACTTGCTGTTTACTATCAATAAAAGGAATAATCCAATAAAGTCCAGGTCCTTTTACCGTTAAAAATCGCCCTAGTCTAAAAATAACCCCACGTTCATATTCTTGATCCATTCGTAGACCAAGGATAATAAAGACAATAGTTATAAAAAAACCTATTAAAAAATAGTCCATCGTTTACTCCTTATCGTATTTACTGTAAATGATACGTCCTGAAAAGTAAGACACATCACGACAATCAAGGCTAAAACTGCTTTCACAATTATCAACAATGTTAAACACTAACTTACCCAGTCGCCGCTAGCCAATAATTAACACTCAAAACGCCCTTTTGTCCTAAGACGTTTTATACCGTATCATACAAGACTTAATTTTTTGGTAGCGGTAAAAATCAAAGAGATTCCAGATAGCACGCAATCCACTATCGAGTCATTGTCAGCTTTACCATTATCACTTTTGTGTACCAATGAGTGTAGCAGAAAATACACTGAAAATAAAAAATACTTTAAAATCAAAACATTATGCGCATACTGAATATTTTCTTTAAAAATATCAACTCATTAGAAGGCGAGACTCGCATCGATTTTACTGAGGCTCCGTTTTCGGATACGGGGGTTTTTGCGATTACTGGACCTAATGGATCGGGTAAATCCAGTATTTTAGATGCAATTACCTTAGGCTTGTATGGTGAAACTTTTCGTTTTGATAAACCTGCCGCCCATGTGATGACTGAACAAACCGCTGAATGTTTTGCGATTATTGAATTTTCTTTAGACTCTGAACGCTATCAATCAAGCTGGCGTGTTGAGCGGGCGGGTGGGCAATCGACTGGCGAATTACAAGCGGCTGTAATGCAGTTGGTGCGACTAACGACAGGTGAGGTATTGGCAACGACAGCACAGCAAGTTTGCACTCAGATTACTGATATTACAGGGATGAATTTTCGTAATTTCACCCGTTCTATTTTATTGGCGCAAGGTGATTTTGCTGCGTTCCTTAACGCGCTTGATGCTGAGCGCATGGATATTCTGGAAAAAATAATCAGCACCGACATTTATGCCGATTATAAAAATCAAGTCATTGACCAAGCCAACCAAGCACAACAGGGTATCGACCAGCTAAAACAAAAATTTGCTACTATTTCTTTACTGCCCCCTGAAAAACAACAAGCCTGTGAGCATGATTTAATCGATTACCAAGAACAGTATGCTGAACTTCGCGTTGAGCAGGATACGCTTAAGGAGCAACAAGCTGCTGTTAAAAATATTGCTTTTGTCCAAGCGAAAATCAATGCGCAGAAGAATAATTTAACCCGCGCTAAAATCGATGCACAACAGCTTCAGCAACAATTAGAACGAATTGATGCTAATAAAAATGCCTTAGTCTTTAAAGAACAAGTCGATTTGATTAATGATAGAAATCAGGAAATTACCCAAAGCAAGGCAGAATTAGTCGCGTTGCAAACTGAATTGGCACAGTTAAAAAATAAGTTAGCGCGTGATAAAACAGTTGCCAGTGATTTAAGCAATAAATCGGTGACTGAGCAGCAGCAAATTATCAATAGTCTCAAAACTCAAGTGGGACAGTTGACTGCCAACGGACAGTCAGAAGTAACACTAGCACGAACCCTAGAAGTACAGATTGCTGAAAAACAAACTGCCTTAGCGGTATTGGAAGCATGGCTAAATGACCACGCGGCGGATCAGGGTTTGCTCACTCAGTTTCCAGAAATAGGTAAATTAACCAAGCTACAAGCTGATTTACTGGAATTAAACAGGCAGCATAAAAAAATCGCTAAGCAAGTAAAAGACAGTGCCGCTGCGTTGGACGGCAACACAGCTGCACTTCAAAAAGAGCGAAAAAATATTGCTGATGCCAAAATAGAGCTGGAAGCCGATGAACATGAATTAGCTACATTAATAGAAAAACACACGCTGGAAGAAGTGGATACTTTGCAGGTGGAGCAACAAGAGCGAGTTACATCGTTTCAAGAATTATATGATGTGGCATCAGCATACCAACGCTTATCTGATAGCTCAGGGTTTAGTTTTTTCTCGTTGTTTGGCGGAAAAAAAGACCAAGAAGAGCTGGATATTGACGTGCTTATTGCGGATCATGAAGAATTAAAACAAGAAGTGCTACGCGAAGAAAATATTAAAACCCTGCTAGAAAAAGTCGTTTTTTATGAAAGTTTAGTGAAAAAACTGACGGTTTATCGAGAGCATTTGGTTGATGGTAAACCCTGTCCTTTGTGTGGCTCGGCGCAACATCCGTTCAGCATAAATCCACCTCTATTAAGCAATTCTCAACAAGAGTTAATCGATCAGCAAATCAAAATAAAAAATTTACTCACGCGAACTTATAATGTGAGTCGGCTGTTGGAACAAGCCAAAAAACAGAACGAAAATAAATCGTCTACTTACGCAAGACGGCAACGGCTGAGTTCAAATTGGCTAAGTTTATGTAATCGGCTCAATGCGGCAACTCCAGAGTTGGACATACACAACTTAAGTTTAATGGAGGATTTGTTTATTGCGGAAAAAGAAGAGCTAAAAAATATTGTCGCTTTAGGCATTCTTTACCGTCAGAAACAAAAAAATATCGCCAAATTAAAAGCCAGTATTGAGACTAGCACTGCGTCTATCGAACGCTTACAAACATCGATTGTGTCATTCACTGCTGATTTTGAAGCGCGAACACAGCAACAAATTGAGCTAGAGCATATTGTGCAACAATGCCAACGAGAAGAACGCGACACGCAACAACAAGTTGTAAATCAACTGACCTTATTGGGTGAAACAATCCCCAATAAAGATAAACAAGAGGCTTTACTTGATCGTTTAACAGCGCGTAAGCAGGACTATCATAGCACCACGCTTAGGCATAAAAATCTAAGCGAAGAAATTGCCTTACTAACCAGTAAACAGAGCATCTGTGAACAAGAAATAAATTATTGCAAACAACAGCTTGAGGTAGTCGGAACACAATTACAAAGCGAAGAAAATGTCGGTTTACAATTAGCACTAATCGAAAAACAAAAATTGATTGCTGATAGAGAACGTTTGTTATCAGAACAAACGGCGGAGCTTAGCCATTTACAGCAAACACTGGTGGAGAAAATACAAAATACTGCATTTTCCAGTCTGACTGCATTGAATGAAATACTCGCACTATTACAATCTCAAACTGCGCTGGAACAACAGTTAAGCGGACTGAACAGCGATATTGCTGCTAAAACACAAGAAATTGAACAAACCCGTATCGAGTTAGACGCTGACTTGAAATTAGCGGAAACCGCGTTAAGTGCCGAACAACTAAACGCTGAGCTTAAGCGTATCAACGGACAAATAGAACTGGCAACGCTGGAGATTCAACGCTTAGAAAAATTGCTCACCGAACAGAACAAGCAACAACAAAAACACGATGCACTGGTATTGCAATTGCAACAGCAAGAAACTGAAGCGCAACCGTATTTGGCAGAACTGGCTTTATTAACTACCGAAAATGGCATGGTATTTCGCCGCAGAGTACAGCAACAGCTTGCCAATAAATTACTCGCTCAAACCAATACCATCTTAGAAAAAATTAGTGGACGTTATTACCTACGGCAAACACCCAGTGAACAAGGCTTAGCGTTAATTGTTGAAGACACTTTGCAAGGCAATGTGCATCGTTTACCCAAAACCCTATCGGGCGGTGAAAGCTTTGTAGTCAGTCTTGCTCTTGCATTAGGACTTGCTGAACTGGCAAATAATGGACGCTCAGTCGATTCCTTATTTCTCGATGAAGGCTTTGGAAATTTAGACGCGGAAACGCTTTATATCATTATCAGCACCTTAGAAAACCTGCACACGCACGGCAAAACCGTTGGAGTAATTTCTCATGTTGAAGCGGTACAAAAACGCTTTAAAGCCCAATTGCAAGTCGTTAAAAAACCTAATGGTATGGGAATGTTGAAAAAAGCATCCTGATGATTGGCTGTAGGTTTATACTCTAGTAAGACAGATATTATTTTCTGTCATTTGAAGATAACAAAAATAAAAAAGGTGGGTGTATTATGAATGACGAAAAATTACAAGGTTTAAAACGGCTGGCAACAACCGTCTATTTGTGTCAATTACTATCTTTTGCTCTTTTCGGCTTACCGTTGCTAGTGGGTGTAACTATCAACTTCCTAAATCGTAATGCCGTGCAGGGAACATGGCTAGAATCTCATTTTAACTGGCAAATTCAAACAGCTTGGATGGCTTTAGCGGGGTTTTCTTTAGCTGGATTTTCCACAGTTTGGCTTGGTCTTGAAATTAGTGTTGGTTTATTTTTGTTGCCAACGATATTGCTATTGGTTTATCGAATCGTCATCGGTTGGAATGCGTTAACTACTGACCGAGCAGTTAAAGAGTCGAATTAATTTCTCTTAGTTAAAATTAGCATGAATACCAAACAAATCACAGTCGGGCAGTTTTCCGTCGAAGTGGTGAGAAAAGATATTAAAAATTTACGTCTAGGCGTTTATCCACCCGATGGTCGATTAAAAATCTCTGCTCCGCACCACGTCAAAGATGACGTGGTGCGTTTACTGATTGTGTCTAAAACCCCTTGGATAAAAACCCAGCAAGCAAAATTTACCAATCAAGAGCAGCAAGCTCAACGGGAATATGTATCGGGTGAAACTTGCTATTTTAAAGGGCAGGGGTATTTGTTGAATGTAATTTATCACGACCACACGCCCAAAGTTGCTTTACGTCATAACACCCATCTTGATCTTTATGTCCGTCACGGTAGTAGCTTGGAAAAACGCGAGCAAGTGCTTATAGCGTGGTACAGACAAACTTTAAAAGAAAAACTCCCTGAATTAATCGATAAATGGCAGCCTGTTATGGGCGTGACAGTACGCGATTGGAGTGTAAAACGCATGAAAACTAAATGGGGAACGTGCAATATCACCGCAGGGCGGATTTGGCTTAATCTGGAACTCATTAAAAAACCAGAACATTGTCTGGAATATGTCGTTGTCCATGAAATGGTACATTTATTAGAACGTCATCATAACGCCCGTTTTGTCGCCTATATGGATAAATTTTTACCGCAATGGCGTAGTCATAAACAAGAGTTAAACAGCAGTGGGTTAAACGATTTAATGACTGCTAGTCCTGCGCAAAAATCACAGATTTAATACACCACCCGCGTTTGTTCTCAATCTCTATAATCTGGGTTAATAGAGCTAACGCACAATAAAATGATCACAAAACCGTTCGCACTGAGCCTGTCGAAGTGTGAATGTGGTTCGACTGTTCGACAAGCTCACAGCTCACCACGAACGGCATCATTTTATTAGCAGTTAGCTCTATGCCACAGCCTGTTCAACGATGGTATCGGCTAGATGGATTTGCGTGGTTTGGGCTAGTTTGATGCGGGCTTTTAGGGTGTCGCAGAGGGTCATCAGTTCATCGACTTTGGCGACTATGCGGTGTTGTTCGGCTAGTGGGGGCAATGGAATTAAATATCGTTGAATACTATTGATACCAACATTGGCTTGAGTAGTTTTATTTTCAGCTTTTTTAGCCTGCTGTTTTGTAAATTCAGACATTGAAAAAATGAATTGATATTTTGGTGAAATAAAACCTCGAAGAGTTTTTATTACACAACAGGAATATGAAGCTAAAAAATCCTTATCCGTTACAACTAATCGGTTTTCACCTATCGTTCCATATCTAGGATAAATAATATCATCTCGTTGAGGCTGGATTTTTGATGATAACCTTTGAAAATCTTCAAATGATATTTTCTTAGCTCCATCAAAATCAATTTTATTATCGGGGAAAAAATCACGGGGTGACACATACGGAATACCTTCTGTGACTTGTTCTGGCATTTTGTGATCAATATCGCCAATTTTCATTGCCACATAATCCCATCGTGTCCATTCCCATCCCATTGGCAACGAAAAAGTTTTTTCATCTTCACTAATTTCAGGCAATAGCGTTTGTTTTTTGATTTTCCCCTCTTTAACCAACCGCGCTTTTTCCCCAGCGATTTTTTCCAGTAAAACGCTGGCGGGTTCGTCGTTGGGGTCTTGGGGGACAAGATTGCCCATGACGGCGAGTTGGAGGATGGTTTGTTTGAGTTGGTCGATGCTGTGTTCAGTGGTGAACAGGGTGTCGAAGTGTTCGGCGATACGTTGCCAAGCTGCCTCAAACGCCGTTCGCCCTGAATTTGTCTCAAAATCCGTTTGCCCTGAACCTGTCGAAGGGCATTGTTCTCGATTAGAACACCCTTCGACAAGCTCAGGGTGAACGGGATTTGTGAGCGTAGCTAACAGCATTTCCACCAAGGTTTGATGCGCGGCGTTGCTATCGGTTTGCTGCTCTTCCAGTCGGTCACACAATGCCATCAGCTCATCAACTTTAGCAACTATGCGGTGTTGTTCGGCTAGAGGTGGAACTGGTATTAATAAAAGCGATAAAGAATTGGCATTCAATGTATTACCCATAATTGCGCGTTTTGTATTTCCCTCTAATGCGCGTGTGGGTAAAAAATTGAATAAATAATCGCGGCTTATTCCTGTAAATGGCTGAATTGAAATAATTGCTTCATTATGAAATGCGTCCACTTCAAGAATTGTAATTTTCCCGACTGTTAATTTAAAACTCATCAAAAGCGAACCAGCAGGGATTGCTTCATGTTTAAAAACTTGATTAACGGCTTCTTGAGTTATTTTTTTATTTGTATTTTCTATTCGTCCAAAGTGTTCCATATCGGCAATAGCAACCCAAGGAATACCATCTGCATCGTCAGACCAATACACAGGATTTTTTGTAGATGGAGTTTTGCCAGTTTTGTAATTACAAATATCTGGAAACCTTGCCCATTCCCAATTACTTGGCAGCTCATACGGAATTTCTTCTTGGGAAATGAATACAGATTGTTGTCTGTTTATTTTTCCCCCTTCAACCAGCCGCGCCTTTTCCTCAGCAATTTTTTCCAGCAACACAGACGCAGGCTCATCATTCGGGTCTTGTGGCACTAATAAGCCACGCACCGCCAATTCCAAAATCAACTCACGCAGTTTTTTAATCCCGTAAGCGGTTTGTTTGCCGTTCGTACCACGCCCTGCGGTGCTTTTGTTCATCAGTGCCGAAGTCCAGACATCAATATGTTGGGTAATTACATCAACCATTTTTTGTTCACCAATTTCTCAAAATACGTCATTGCGGCAGGGATTGCCGCAATCTAGTCACCACGGATGGCATATACTTGAACACATCCTTGTGACTGGATTCGCTTCGCGGTCTTCGGCTCCAGCATCCATGCTGGAATGACGGTGTTTTATTTTTTCTCATTGGCGCGTCAACGCCTGTTGCAAAATGCTTTTAAGCTGCTCGCGCAACTCACTAATTTCCTGCTGTTGCTGGGCATAGTGTTGTAGCAACTGGCCATGGTCATGGCTGATTTGTTCGCCGACGTGGGGATTTTTTATATCGAGGTTGTAGTTACGCGCTTTGATGTCGGCTATCGAGACTTGCCACGCTTGTTCTGTTTGTACTCGTGCCGCATAGCCATCACTCGCATCGCCCCACCAGTCAATTTCGGTCTGGAATTCTTCAAAGCGCATGGGTTTGGTTTTGTTGTAACTTTTTACCCCGTTTGGATAAGATAGTTATAGTTTTTTATGCCTGTTTACGAACCGTTAAAGCGTGGCAGTTATTTCACCGTTGCGAGGTTTTTATAACGTATGTAGGCGGTAAAAAAGGCTATCCACTGGGCTATAAATGCTGTGTTGAGTGTAACAAACTAACTCACTTATTTGAGCATCCCCATGATCGGCATTGATAAAAACACAGGTCAGTCACTGGCAGGACTTGAGCATTTGCGACAGTCTATTATAGATATTTTAACCACGCCACGCGGGTCGCGGGTGATGCGTCGGCAATATGGCTCTAAGTTGTTTGAGTTGATTGATGCACCATTGAATGGCGATACAGTGTTGTTTTTGTACGCGGCAATTGCTGAGGCGTTAGATAAATGGGAGCCACGTTTACAGGTTAAGCGGCTAGAAGTGACCAATATCACCGCCGAAGGCAAAGCCCAGTTATCGATTACAGGCGTGTATTTACCTGATGGTGTGAGTATTAAAATTGATGGGATGGTGATATGAGTGCATTTAGTGCGATTGATTTATCCAAAGTCCCTGTTCCTACGATTATTGAGGTACTGGATTATGAAACTATTCTGGCGGCAATGCTGTCAGATTTACAGACGCGTCAACCAACGTTTACCGCATTATTAGAGTCTGATCCTGCCTACAAGGTATTAGAAGTTGCAGCGTATCGTGAATTGATTTTGCGACAACGGGTCAATGATGCTGCCAAGGCTGTGATGTTGGCATACGCGATTAGCAATGATCTGGATAATCTGGGCGCGTTATTTAATGTCACCCGATTGGTGATTACCCCTGCAAATCCTGATGCCATACCGCCTGTTGTGGCGGTGATGGAAAGCGACAGCAGCTTAAGAATACGCATTCAGTTTGCAATGGAAGGCTTGAGTAATGCGGGGTCAAGTGGGGCTTATATTTATCATGGTTTAAGTGCCAGTGCCTTGGTGAAAGATGTGTCTGTCGATCATGTGACCTTTCATGTATCGGCTGGTTTGATTGTGATTGATTCTTCTGCCAATTTACTGACACCTGAGCCTGGTATGGTCGCAGTGTCTGTTTTGTCAACAGTGAGCAATGGTGCGGCAAGTGATACGGTTTTAGCTTTGGTAACAGCGGCATTGAATGATGAGTCGGTACGTCCGTTGACTGATAAAGTGGTAGTGCGCTCGGCTGAGATTGTTAATTATACGGTTGCAGCAACCCTGTATTTTTATGATGGCCCATCCAGTGCAACCGTGTTGTCGGCGGCGGAAGGAGCCATTGAGGCTTATGTTGATGATAGCCATAAGCTAGGGCGTGATATTGCCGTGTCTGGCATATATGCAGCGTTACATCAAAGCGGCGTGCATCATGTTGTTTTGACTAATCCCGTTGCTGATGTGGCGATTGCGAATTATCAGGCAGGATACTGCACAGCAATTACGCTGACTGATGGCGGAGTGGGTGTTTAATGAGCCTATTACCACCGAATGCCACAGCATCCGAGATTGCCTTAGATGACTCAACGGCTCGTTTAAGTGTGGGCGTTGAGGTTGAGAAGTTGTGGAATGTTGCTACTTGTCCTGCCTCGTTATTGCCTTGGTTAGCCTGGTCATTGTCGGTTGACGAGTGGAAAGACGATTGGAGTGAGACGGTTAAGCGGTCTGTTATTGCTACCTCTTATGAAATCCATAGTCATAAAGGTACGCCTTACGCTATCAAAAGATCGTTGCTGGCAATGGGTTATGCCAATGTGATTATTCGGGAGAGTCGAGTTGATTATTATAATGCCGTCTATCGCTATGATGGCACGATAGATCATAGCTCTAATTCAACATGGCCTTTATTTGATGTAATTTTAAATATCGGCACTATCCCTGATTTAGCCACGATTACAGAGATTAGGCAGCGCATAGCCCGCTATAAAAATGAACGCTCAGTGTTACGGAATTTGATTTTTATGAATATTTTATACAGCGATACCGTTATTTATGACGGGACTTATACACATAACGGCGGGGTGCTTTAATGGCTAATTTACCAGAGAGTGAAGTTTATGATGCGGGTGTCTATCAACTTGAATTAACCGACCCTGTGGTTGGCGGCGTAGATGGCAAAAGCAATGCGGCAGCGCGTAATCTGTCAAATCGTACCAAGTGGCTAAAAGCGCGGGTTGATGTGCTAGTCGCAGAAGACACGATGACTGCTCATAAGGCGGAGGCTAATCCGCATACGATTGATTTTGGTATCAAAACCATTGGGGCAACAGTAGCTGCAAACGCATTAACGATTACAGCACAGCCGACGCATTTGGATTTTAGAAGCGTTTTATTAACAGATGGTAGGGTGTTGCATAGAGCGATTGCATCAGCTATATCGTTAGTTGTCCCGAGTGGAGCGACGCTTGGCACTATTGCTGCAGTGCAAAATAGATTAATCATTTTGGCACTTGATAATGCGGGGGCCATTGAGATTGCAGTTGCTAATATTTTGGGCGGGAAAAACCTAGACGAGACATCACTGATTAGCACTAACGCTATCGACACTGCAGCAACTGGTACCGGGGTTATTGCAGTCACTACGGGCGTTCTCACAATCTCTGGTCCGACAGGAACGTGGCAGGTTGGGCAAGCGGTGCGGGGTACTGGAGTTCCAGCAGGGACTTACATAACGGCACTTGGGACGGGTACAGGCGGCGCTGGAACTTATCAAACAAATATCACTACAGCGGTTGCTAGTACAGCAGTGACTGGGTGTGCTGGTATGGGTGCTTATTCCACGACCGCACGAACAGGCGTGGCGTTTAGGGTGATGGGGTATGTCGAATCTACACAAGCAATAGCGGGAACGTGGACAACTGCACCAAGCACTGTTCAGGGTAGCGGTGGTATTGCTTTGGCAGCGTTAAATTCATTGGGATTTGGACAGGCATGGCAAAACGTAAAAGCCAGTAGAGCTATCGGTGTTACATATTATAATACTACTAGCAGACCTATTTTAGCCTGTCTCTGTATAGTCAGCACAAACGCACTACCAGACAATGGGCATACTAGAACATTTGTCGACGGAGTACAAACGTCAATACAAAACTCGTACTATGGCTACGCAAACACAAGCACTATAGTTGTGCCTGTTGGCTCCAGCTATCATGCAACTAATGATGGCACGCTCCCGTCTATCTATGCTTGGTCGGAACTAAGATAGGAAAATGTAATGAATTATTTTAAAGATTTGCAGGACAAAATACATTTTTTAAGTGCCAGTGATTTAGATCGCGGCGGCTTTGATTTACTACCACCCTCTTGCACGCCAGTCACAGATGAAGAAGTGGAATTAATAATTAATCGCCGCAACCAACAATCAGTCGAGCAGATACGCGACAATATGTAATTCGCGGTAGATGTACGAATTAGACTGGCTAAGTAAGTTATAAACCGCTTTACTATCGCTACCCGCAATAAAATCATAAGGTATGGGCTAATTCTTATTACACAGAGATAGCCCAATGCCTGAACAATTTCTACATGGTGTCGAGATCGTCGAGATAGACGACGGTAGCCGTCCTATTACCACCATTAAGTCTAGCGTTATCGGGCTTATCGGTACTGCACCCAATTCTGCACCTGCGGTAATCGCTAGTTTAAATACGGGCGTTATTGCGAGTAATAATGCCTTAACGTGGACAGCAATTACCGCTGGACGGGCGGGTAATAATATTACTGTCCATCTTAAAGATCCCAAAGCCAATAGTCAGTCGTTATCAATTGCTGTGTCATTGACGGCGATTGTCGTCAGTTTGGCGACCAGTGGTGCTGGGGCGATTACCACGACAGCCGCGCAAATCATTACCGCTATCACTGCCCACGTTCAAGCCAATTCATTAGTGACCGTTGCCAATACAGGCGCATCCACGGGTGCTGTGGCAGTTGCTGCAACCGTTAAAGCCAAGCCGTTAATCAACGGTGCAGATGAAGCCTTTCCACTCAATACGCCTGTGTTAGTGACAGGTAGTCGTGTGGAAGGCGCGAAACTGGATACGGTAGGCGATAAGCAAGGTACGTTACCCGATGCGATTGATGCTATCTTCGATCAGACGGGGGCAATGATTGTTGTTATTCGTGTGACAGAAGGCATTGATGCCGCTGCAACCTTATCGAATTTAATCGGTGGTGTTGACGTGGGTGGTCATCGTACAGGTGTGCAGGCGTTTTTAGATGCCGAAACCGTGGTTAAAGTTGTGCCGCGCATTTTGGTTTGTCCTGGTTACAGTCATGAACAAGCCTTGCTCGCTGATTTATTAGGCATAGCGGACAGCTTACGCGCTGTGATTATAGCCGATGGCCCTAACTCAACCGATGCTGCCGCGATTAGTTATCGTGAGGATTTTGGCTCTAAGCGCGTTTATATTGTTGATCCACAAGTTAAGGTGTGGGACACGGTATCCAACTCTGAAATCAATCAACCTGCCTCTGCGCGGGTCGCGGGCATGATCTCTAAGTCGGACAATGAACGTGGCTTTTGGTGGTCGCCTTCTAACCGTGAAATGTACGGTATTTTGGGTACTGCCAGAAAAATCGACTTCGCCTTAGGTGATGTCAATTCTCGCGCTAACTACTTAAACGAAAATGAAGTTGCTACGATTATACAAAAGGATGGTTATCGCTTGTGGGGTAATCGTACTTGTGCTTCTGATCCTAAGTGGGCTTTTTTATCTGTGGTTAGAATCGCTGACATGATTCATGAGTCCTTGCTACGCGGGCATTTGTGGGCAGTGGATAGAAATATCACCAAGACCTACATTGAAGATGTCACCGAGGGCGTGAATGCCTATTTGCGGCATTTAACTTTGGTGGGGGCAATCTTGGGTGGTAAGTGTTGGGCTGATCCTGCGCTGAATTCATCCGATCAAATCTCGCAGGGTATTGTGTATTTTGATTTTGACTTTACGCCTGTTTACCCTGCTGAACATATCGTGTTCCGCTCTCACCTAGTCAATGATTACATCAAAGACCTGTTTGCTTAACCTAAGACTTGTCGGGTTACGCTATCGCTAACCCTACCTACATCACCACATTGAGGTATTTATGTTAGATGGTGTTTTAAAAAATATGAATCTCTTTGTTGACGGTCGCGGTCAGGCTGGCAACATTGAAGAAATCACCCTGCCAAAGCTCACGTCTAAAACCGAAGAGTTTAGAAATGGCGGTATGGACGCACCTATTGAAGTTGAAATGGGTATGGAAAAGTTAGAAATGGATTCTACTTTGACACATTTTAATAAGGATGTCCTGAAACTGTGGGGCTTGTCAGCTGGTAATGTTAAGCCCTTGACTATTCGTGGTTCGTTAGCATCTGAGGACGGCACTGAAACAGGCGTTATCATCAATCTGCGCGGCATGATTAAAGAAGTGGATTATGGCAGCTGGAAACCAGGCGATAAAGCCACACTGAAACTATCGGTAGCATTGCGTTATTACAAGCTGACTGTTGGTGGTGAAGTGATTCATGAAATCGATGTGCCGAATATGATCCGTATTATCGGTGGCGTGGATCAACTGGCAACCCAACGCGCTAATCTGGGTTTATAACTCCATTGATTGTTGGGTTTCGCTATCGCTCTACCCAACCTACCTGCTTTAAAGGTCGTTTAATATGAATGAATACATCGTTTTACAGGCTTATGAACAGCATACTATTGGTGATACCGTGTCATTGAATGCACGGCAAGCCAAGTATTTATTGCTGAATGGCTCTGTGCAATTAAAAGCAAAAGAACCCGTGCCTGATGTGCCTAAAAAAGCACAGGCTAAAGCGGAATAATCGGGTAAATGTTGGGTTACGCTATCGCTAACCCAACCTACAAATAAATAGAAGGCAATAACATGGCAGCAACTACGCAAGAAGAAGACACTCAAACCACTGATAGTGTTGAAATACCGCTTAAATACCCGTTAAAGTCAGTCAGCTCGTTAACGATGCGCCGCGTTAAAGTACGCGATTCGTTAGCGGCTCGAAAAATTAAAGGCGATGACGCAGAGCAAGAGATTTTCTTGTTTGCGAATTTATGCGAAGTCACTACCAAACAGATTGAAGCCTTGGATATGGCGGACTATAAAACCTTGCAAGACACCTATAGTGGTTTTTTGTCCTAAGCCCTAAAACGGCACGCAATTATTGTGCGTTTGTCGCAACCAGAACAGGCTGGGGGCTGAATGAATTATTAGACCTGTCGTGTGAAGAGCTTGTTTTATGGGTAGATGCGCTGCCCAAAGCTTGATAGGTTTCGGCTTATCAGGCTTTTTTTTTACCTTTTTTAATGACTGACTATGGCAAGTAAAATCTCACTAGGCATTATCATCGGCGCGGCTATGGATGGCAGTGTTGGCAGTGCGTTTGGTAATGCTTCAAGACAGGCGAAAGAACTCGGTGAAAAGCTTGCCAGAATTCGTCTTGCGCGTGATGCGGGTCAGGGAGTGCAACGGCTAACGGAGCAGCTCGCGCAACTTAGAGCGCAGCAACAACAAACAGGCGCGAGTGATACCGCACTGGCGGCTGATATTAATCGCGTTGAACAGGAGCTGGAACAAGCCAGACAAGCTGCGCAACGTTTAGGTTTGGAGCTGACTGATTTGTCAGGTGAAAACCGTCGGCTGGGGCAATCAGAAGAACGCTTAGCGCGGCAGTTACAACGCCGTCAACAACTCGATAATAACCGAAATCGACGTTCTGAGTTGATGGGCGAGACGATGGGCGTGTTGGCGTTGGGTGCGGCGTTTCTTGTGCCGATTCGTACTGCCATGAGCTTTGAAAAGAAAATGGCGGAGTTGGGCGCGGTGCTGGAGGGTAGCACTGAGGCACTTAAAGCACAAGCTAGACAGTTGGGACGTGATACCAAGTTTGATGCACTGGGTGCAGCGGACGCACAGATTGCCTTAGCCAAGGCGGGTATGGATACCCAAAAGGTATTGGCAGCTACACCCACAGTATTAAGTATTGCCGCTGCTGCACAAATGGAGTTGGGGGAGTCGGCTGAGCTAACCTCTGACATCATGCACGGCTACAATATCAAAATGGAGGATATGAGTAAGACCACGGACACGCTGATTAAAACCGCTAATTTAAGTACCACGTCTGTTAGAGAAATAGGCGAATCGCTTAAATATGCAGGCGGTGTCGCTTCTACGGTAGGTGTATCGTTTAATCAAACAGGCGGGATGCTGGCAGCCTTATCTAATAATCAAATTAAAGGTACGCAAGCGGGTACTGCTTTGCGTATGGGCTTTATTCGGCTTGCCGTTGCACCTAAGAAAGCAGCAAAGGAATTAAAGGCACTCGGTGTTTCTGTTGCTGATGCTAAGGGTAATTTTAGGGATATGCCCACTATTTTGAAAGAGTTGGATAAAGCAACCTTAAAGATGGGTAATAAGGACAGGCTTGGAGCGTATGCCAAAATCTTTGGTGTTGAAGCATCGACTGCGTTTTTGCAATTGGGAAAATCAGCGTCTAGTGGCGAATTAGACAGTATGATTAAGCAGGTCACTGATTCAGAAGGGGCTGCCAAGACGATGGCAGACACCATGAACAACACTACCGCAGGCGCGGTAGAGCGCATGATGTCCTCGGTGTCTGAGTTGGGCATTGTACTGGGCAATGTATTACTGCCGTCTATTACCAGCATATCTGATGGGTTGGCGGGTTTTATCAATGATTTTAGCGTTGCTGGTGAAAAGTTTCCTGTAGTCACTGGCTTTATTGTCAAAACGTCTGCCGCGCTATTTGCGTTTAAAGTGGTTAGCTTGCTTGCCAAGTTTGGATGGACATTGTTGAGTGACGCGCTGATTTTTGGCAAAGCGGCGTTTGATTTTTTCAGACTATCAACCATGCGAGCGAATGCCGCGCTGGTTGGGAATGCGATTGCTAGCACTGCATTAGCGGTTCAACAAAAAGCATTGGCAGCAGGAACGGCTATTGCGACCGATGCACAATGGCTATGGAATGCGGCAATGACGGCAAACCCTATTGGCATAGTTATTATGGCAGTGGCGGCGTTAGCTGTGGCAGTCGTTAAATACTGGGAACCCATTAAGGCGTTTACCGTTGGATTATGGGACGGCTTGAAGTTTGGCTTAGCTCCTGTGCTTGAGTCTTTAGCTCCCTTACAACCGTTATTTAGTGCCATTGGTTCAGCAATCGGCGGCTTAATTAGTTGGATTGGGCAGTTGTTTATGCCACTCAATGCCACCAGTGCAGAACTGGCAGCAGCTGGTGAATCGGGTAGAGCGTTTGGCATGATTATAGGCTCTGCCATTACCGCGTTAATCTCGGTTGTTGGCACCTTGGCTCAAGCCTTTATGATTGTCGGTACATCTATAGGTCAAGCAGTTGCCATAGGTGTGGGTTATTTTAGTCAGTTACACGCAGCGGCTGTTGAGATGGTGTCGGGCTTCTTTAGTATCGGTGCGCAAATCATGGACGGTTTGCTGGGTGGATTATCAGCAGGTTTTGCCAAGGTCAAGGCGCAAGTCTCGGCTATGGCAAGCAGTATTAAAACCAGCTTTCAGGGTGTACTGGGGATTCATTCACCTAGTCGGGTGTTTGCTGAACTGGGTGGTTTCATCAATCAAGGCTTGCAGATCGGCTTGGCACAATCCAGCAGTAATCCGATTGGCGAGAGCGTCAAGATTGCACAAGATGTCACACGCGCATTTGATGCAGGGTTAGACTTAACAGGTGTAGCAGCAAATCCATCTGCTCCTTCACAGGGTGCGGCAGGTGTTGCTAGTACGTCGGCTATGAGTAAAGGCTTGCAGATCGGCTTGGCACAATCCAGCAGTAATCCGTTTGGCGAGAGCGTCAAGAGTGCACAAGATGTCACACGCGCCTTTGATGCGGGCATGGATTTAACAGATGCAATCGGCTTGGCACAATCCAGCAGTAATCCGATTGGCGAGAGCGTCAAGATTGCACAAGATGTCACACGCGCCTTTGATGCAGGGTTAGACTTAACAGGTGTAGCAGCAAATCCATCTGCTCCTTCACAGGGTGCGGCAGGTGTTGCTAGTACGTCGGCTATGAGTATTAGCATCACCATTAATCAATTAGCAGGTGAGAATTCAGAAGATTTGGCAAACCGTATTATTGCCAAGATAGAACAACGTCAGCAGTTATTAAAACGAGGTAAGTTACATGACTAACGCACTCGCGGTACTTGATACAGTGCTATCGGCAGCAGCGACTGTTAGCAAGATGACTTATAAGATGATGATCTTAGGAAATTATCCGTTTTCAATCTATACCGCCACTTATGATTCATTGCAACACTCGACCGAATACAACTGGCAATCACAGCAACGCTTAGGCAGAAAACCTGCGCAACAGTTCACGGGATTTGGTGAGGAAACCATTAGTCTAAGCGGCTTAATGTTGCCTGATTTTAGCGGTGGTTTGATTCAATTAGATGCAATGCGCGAGTCAGCCGCATTAGGTGAACCGCTGATTTTAATCAATGGCAATGGCTTTGTGCTGGGCAAGTGGTGCATCACTAAAATCAGCAACACTAACAGCACGTTTTGGGCGAATGGAATGCCGCGTAAAATTGAATTTTCGATGGATTTAAAAGCCTATGGAGAGGACTAAATGACTACTAAAAAAAAACAGTGGCTTGATTTGAAAGAGCAGCACGGGTCACACGCATATTTAAGGTTACTCTACAAAATACATTTTGACAATGGCTGTACTAGCGACTGGACATACCCACCGAGCAATCAATTCGTAGATGATAATTTAGATAAAATTGAGTGGTGTTTAAATGACTAAGTACAGAACCAAAGAAGGCGATATGTTAGACGCTATCTGTTACCGCTATTATGGCAGTCAATCAGGCGCGGTAGAGTTGGTGTTGGCTACTAATCAGAATCTATCCAGACAAAACGAACAGTTACCTGCTGGCGTTATCATTACCCTGCCTGATTTACCTAATCAAACCAAAGATATTACACCAATTAGGTTGTGGCAATGACACCGATTTACAAGGTCGAGGTAAACGGTACTAACATCACGGAGCTGGTTAAAACACGCTTGTTGTCGCTGAGTGTTTCTGATTCAGCAGGCACGGATTCTGACACCGTAGAAATGAGTTTAGATGATCGTGATGCACGGCTGGAAATTCCTAAAATCGGTGTAGAAATGACTGTTTGGCTGGGCTATAAAGAAACAGGCTTGGTTAAAATGGGCAGTTATATTATTGATGAAGTGACCCTATCGGGTATGCCAGAAGAGATGTCCATTCGTGGCAAAGCCGCCAGTATGACAGGTGATAACTCAGTCAAAGACCAAAAAACCAGACAATGGAAGGATATAAGCATTGCGGATTTAGTCAGTAAAATCGCTAAAGAGCATAATCTAACGCCTAAAGTGGATAGCGAGATGGCAGGCTATTTTCTCAAGGATTTATCGCAAACTGAAGAGTCAAATATTCACCTGCTTACTCGTGTCGCTGAGGATTATGATGCTGTAGTTAAGGTCACGGATGGTAATCTGATTTTTGCTAAAAAAGGTACGAGTAGAACAGTCAGCGGCGAACCTGTGCCGCCTGTAACAATCCATAAAAGCCAGTGTAAAAGCGGTTATAACGTCACTTATGCAGAGCGCGATTCCTTTAAATCCGTCAAGGCAAAATGGCATAACAAAGGTACTGCCAAGGTTGAGTATGTGGATTCGATAGGTCGCCATAGAAAGAAGAATCCTAGAAAAAGCATGGATGTTGAAACCAGCAATAAAGAGCCGCAAAAGACCTTAAAACATACCTTTGATACCAAAGAGCAAGCCGAAGCCGCCTGCCGTGCTGAAATGGAAAAACTAAACCGTGGCGGCGCAAAACTAAGCCTGCAATTAAGCATCGGTAGCCCTGCCATTGCGGCTGAGGGCTGCATCACTTTAACAGGTTTTAGAGACGGTATTAATGGCGATTGGAATGTTACCAGTGTCACTCATAACTGGAGTAACTCAGGTGCAGCAACGAGTTTGAATGCTGAGAGCATCTGATTTTAGTATCGATTGGCAATGTAGTAGATAGCAATACTTAAAAATATTTTTCAAATGAAGGAACTTTTTATAATGACGGTATCAAAATCCAGCCAGCCAGCCAGCCAGCCAGCCAGCCAGCCAAGGTACAACTATGGCTATTTGTAAACCGATGTTGCGTTGGATGGGCGGCAAAAGCAAACTAGCACCGTTTATTATCTCAGGCTTTCCAAAGCATTCTTGCTATATTGAGGCATTTTGCGGTGGCGCGGCAATTCTATTGCGTAAACCACGCTCAAAAGCAGAAGTTATTAACGATATTGATAGTGAATTAATTAATCTGTATCGCTGTGTAAAGCATCACCCAGAAGAGTTGGCTAAACAAGCTGTCGGCATGATGCACAGCCGCTGGTTATTTGAACGATTGAAGTCACAATCCATTATCGATTTAACCGACATTCAACGCGCTGCGAGATACTATTCTCTTAATCGTATGGCATTTGGTGGAGACATGAAAAACCCTTCATTTGGTTATAGCAGAGCATCGGCGGCAGGGTTATCAGTAACACGATTTAAACAAGATATTGAGATGCTATCAACTCGGCTTGACAGGGTGTTTATTGAGCATTTTCATTGGGCTAATTGCATTGAACGCTATGATAGTCCAAACACATTAGTCTACTGTGACCCACCCTATTTTGGCACAGCAGGTTATGGGATGGTTTTTGATATGGAATAGTATGTCAGAATGGCTCAGATAGCCAAAACAATGAAGGGAAAAATGGTTATTTCTGTCAATGATATTCCTGCCATGCGTGAAGTATTTGCTGACTTTTATATCGAGTCTCTCGCTATCAAATATTCACGCGGACGCGGTGTAGAAGGACAGGCTAGAAAGGAGTCTATGGAGCTTTTAATAAGGAATTTTTAGAGGGTAAAAGCGGTTTTAAGGCTTTTATTTATTCGCAAACTAAGTGTCTTTGTGTCGCAAACTATGTGACGCTTTACAACCTCCACTACTGGAAATTTACCAGATGCAAGGCAAAAAAAAGCCTTGCATCACTGCAAGGCTTTGATTGTGTGGCTCCCCCGGACGGGCTCGAACCGCCGACCTAGTGATTAACAGTCACCCGCTCTACCGACTGAGCTACAGGGGATTAATCTATGACATTAATTAAAAACTTTTATTATTTAATGAAACTGAAATTTGTTTGAAAACTTATCAATGGTGCGCCTGGAGAGATTCGAACTCCCGACCGATCGGTTCGTAGCCGATTACTCTATCCAGCTGAGCTACAGGCGCCTTACTGATTTTTTCATTATACACAGAAGCAAGAGTTTTGTCAACATCGACATTAGATGCAAAACCCGAAACTAGTGGCGGAGAGAGAGGGGTTCGAACCCTCGATGGGAGTTAAAGCCCATACTCCCTTAGCAGGGGAGCGCCTTCAGCCGCTCGGCCATCTCTCCTAAATTATCTTACTCGTCAGAACCTGTTAAGCCTGTTGACTCAGCTTGTTCTTTTTTGATCCTTTCGTAAATTTCTTCCCTATGAACAGAAACGTCCTTTGGCGCATTAACACCAATACGAACTTGATTTCCTTTTACTCCAAGAACAGTGACAGTAACTTCGTCACCAATCATCAAAGTCTCCCCTACTCTACGAGTCAATATAAGCATGGCTTCTCCCTAATGTAAAACAAACTTACTGTCTTTCACGCAACGTGTCAACTTGGAAGGGTTATAATAACAGTTTTTTAGAAAACTTAAAGTCTATTCTATGAAAATACTGAGTTAATGCTATAAATTCACGAATAACTTTAAAAATTAATTCATTTTTAGGCATTTAGTATTGGGCTAAACCTGTGTCGATGATTTTTCAAGATAGAAAAATCAAAGCGTTCAAAACTTTTTAATGCATCACCCGCCCATTGCCGAACAAATTTAGGGGGGTGAAGGTAAATAAACGCTCCGATGGTGCATTGATGCGTCAATATTTTTCAGGACATATTATTTAACTGATGTTACGCCGCCCTTAAACATTGCAACTCAGCAAAAGCCTGTTGAGTTGCTTTGATTAATAGCTTTGTCCGCAAGGCGAAATGATGTGTTTGTGTTTTATCTTCAGGCATTCCAACTTGGGGCAATCGCACTTAAATTGTCTTGACTTTGATAATTATCAGATAATCAATTTGGTTACAAACGAGGTTGTGTCAGATTCCGTGGTTTTTGCAAAAAATAAGAAAATAATATTTGTAATTTATTGATTTTTAAGAGTTAAAATTTAAGCGCGATTACTCTGGTGACGTAGCGTATGGAAACAATGTAAAATTCACGCCACCTGCTTACTATTGTTAGTCAACCCAATAAAAGAGAAAGCATTAATGAAAATTATTGTAATATTTCCCATAATCGCCGCTTTGTTTGCAACAAGTGTTTACGCAAAATGCGAAGGTGGTAAAACTTTATTTTCTTGCACCACCACTAAAGGTAAGAAAATTGAAGTATGCGACTTAGAAAAAACCATCAGTTATTCGTTTGGCAACGCTCAGGGAAAAGCAGAAATAGCCATTAAAGCACCGCGTGACCAAGTTTCTACTTCTCAATGGGCAGGAGTAGGAAGAGCAGAGTCTTATGCGGTTGATATTCCTAATGACAAAGCGACTTATAATGTTTTTTGGAGTGTGGATCGGCTCACAGAGGATCATGCTATCGAAGCAGGGGTTAATGTGTTTATCAATAAAGCATTGGTAACAACTGTTAATTGCTCTGGCAAAGATGTCGTAAGCAATCTTGAGGGC
>CAIUVX010000139.1 GCA_903902705.1 uncultured Methylococcales bacterium | reverse complement strand
TTAGGTGGTTGTGGTAGTGCGGTATTAGCGGCAGGATTTCCTGATGTAGGCATTGGTTTCGTGGGTGTTGCTTTTGCTTTTGGTTTGACGGTATTAACGATGGCTTATGCTATCGGTCATATTTCAGGCTGTCATTTAAATCCTGCGGTATCAATCGGTTTGTGGATGGCAGGGCGTTTTCCAGCTGACAAATTGGCATCATACATAATTGCACAACTGTTAGGCGGTATTGTTGCTGGTGGTGTTCTTTATCTTATCGCTAGCGGTAATGCTGACTTTAATGTCGCAGCGGGTTTTGCGTCTAACGGCTATGGAGAGCATTCACCTGGTCATTATTCATTAATGGCGGCACTTATAACAGAAGTCGTCATGACTATGATGTTTTTGATTATTATCTTGGGATCAACAGATAGCCGCGCTCCGCAAGGTTTCGCGCCGATTGCTATTGGTCTAGGTTTAACATTGATTCATTTAATTAGTATTCCCGTGACTAATACCTCGGTTAATCCAGCACGAAGCTTGGCAACCGCTCTTTATGTTGGTGATTGGGCATTAGCGCAACTGTGGTTATTTTTCATAGCCCCTATTGTTGGTGCATTGCTGGCGGCATTGGTCTACCGTTATTTGAGTGGAAGTGACGAAAAGACTGTGTAAAAAACTGCGATAAGTCTTGTAGGATACTCCAAACGTAGCCTACAAGATTTAATAGAGTTGTTTATCAGCTTTTGCTGCCCAACTTTCAAAAGGCTGTGATGCGTTCGCTAATTGAATATGTTGCATAGGAATTTGCCTTTGTGCAGGTGGCTTAATATAGTCATCATAAATAAAACTATCATCAAAATGCGCGGCTGCCGCGTCGTAGCGATTACAGGCAAAATAAACTTCAGCCAATCGTGTCCAATAAATCGCGCCTAAACACATCGGGCAAGGCTCACAACTACTGTAAAGAATGCAATCTTTTAGCTGAAAATCGTCCAGTTTCTGACAGGCTAAACGAATTGCCATAATTTCTGCATGAGCCGTTGGGTCAAGTAAATAGGTTACTTGATTGGCACTTGCGGCAATGACTTGATTATTTTTGACAATCAATGCACCGAAAGGACCTCCGTGTCCAGTATCAACATTATCTACCGCTAATTTAATCGCTTGTTGTAGAAATTGTTTGTGTGTCACTGAGAGGGTCTCATTGATGGTTGCATGATTACTTCTGCTGTAATTTTTAGTTCTATAGCTGAGCGTTGTTTTTAGATAGCGTCAGCAATTTACCTTGAATAAACTTAGTGTAGTTTCCATTGGCAATTTGACGGAAATTAAATTCAAGGCACTCAGAGGTATAACTGCTATTTTCAGGTTTCACCAGCGAAGTAGCCGCATTTAAAACGGCTGTTGCTCTACTTATTTTAGCCTGTTCTTCTGGTTCGATTTTTTTGTTATCCAAATCATCTATCAGTGCGGCAATTGATCGCGCATCTGCCAAACCTAAAGGCATTAATTTTTCAGCCGTTTCACCGAGATGTCTTCTAACGATAGCTTGTGAACCTAAATGCAGTATAAATTTAAACGGCAAGCCTGTACGAATTGATAATGACACAGGGTCAACGGTGATGATTTGATCAATCGAATCAACTCCTTCAGCAATTAACAGCGAAGAAATACGCCCTGTGACCCCTTCGAGTCGAATCAATTGATCAGACTCTTCTTCCTCTACAGTCAGATTGAGTTTCTCGGTGCTGAGGCGGCGTAAACTTTTAATCAGTGTATCCATTGGCAACGCACCCAAACCAAATGCCACAAAAGGTTGTGCATCTTTAGCGATGAGCGAGGTGAGAGCGACACCAATTGGAATGGCTAATAACATTCTTAGTGTGTACCAATACAGCGTCGATGAATTTAAACTGCGTTGGCGCACACTTTGTATTGAGTCACTGACTATGTACATATAAGCACCCGCCATTGATGCAATTGCTATGACAGTGGCATCAAAATCATCTAAGACGATAGTTATTTGCTCTAGGTACACTAAGATACACAGCACGGTCGATATAAAAATGGTGAAAAATAACAAGATCATCGGCACGAAAAAATCACTACGCCCATGCTGATCATAATAGAGATCATCAAATATATTTTCCAAGCTACTGTTTATTTGTTTTTGCGTGATAGTTTTATCTTCACAGTCTGCCAGCGTCCAAGCGATAAAATCGGAGGCTTTCATCACACGCTTTTCCCAAAATTGTTGCAAGTAAGCGGTGAGTGCATCATTATTTAAACGATTAACAAATTCGTCATAACGGGTGCTCCAGTCGAGAACCACAAAGCGAATTAGCGGTGCTGAGGCAAGACTGCCCGTGATAAATAACAGCACGGAAGAGCTGATAAACGCGGAAGGTGGCACGGGAACTAATGCGTGTCGTAGGCTAACATACCAGTGAACGCCAAAAGCAATCAGCCCTAACAGGTTAGCCGCTAACAAATACAGCAAAAGCTGTTTTTTCATGTTGTGTTGTTCTGTGCTACGCGCCATTATCTGCATCTCCTAAAATGGTCAGCGGTAAATGTAACCTACGGTTTAACAGTAGGTTACCCAATCAGAATGCGGTTTACAGGGTAATAATGTCGTTACCTACGCTTACCAACACTACATCCGCAGGACGCATGGCAAAAATACCCACGGTGACTACGCCAACGATATTGTTGATGATTTGTTCTAGCTCAATTGGATTGAGAATATTCAAATTATGAACATCGAGAATTTCATTGTGGTTATCGGTAATATAATTTTCGCGCCACACTGGTTGACCACCTAATTTCACCAATTCTCTGGCAACGTAACTTCTCGCCATTGGAATGACTTCAACAGGTAATGGGAACGCGCCCAATACATCAACTTGTTTAGAGCCATCGGCGATACACACAAACTTTTTGCTAGCAGCAGCAATGATTTTCTCACGCGTTAATGCGCCGCCACCGCCTTTAATTAAATGTTTGTGTGGGCTGATTTCATCCGCGCCATCGACATAAACATCCAGTGTACCCACTGCATTTAAGTCAAACACAGGAATGCCTAATTTTTTTAACCGTTCGGTACTGGCTTGTGAACTCGATACTGTGCCTTCAATGTCGGCTTTAAAATCGGCTAAATAATCAATAAAGTGATTAACGGTAGAGCCTGTGCCGACACCGATAATGGCAAAGTCTCTTACATAAGGAATAGCAGCTTGAGCAACTTTTTGTTTCAATTCATCTTGGGTCATTTTAGCTTCCTATAATTTTAAAAATAAATAAGTGGGGGCAGGATAATAGCGCATAAATCTTGATTATTCAGCCGATTTTTTAAATTAGGACTTTCGCTAGCTCCAGAAATAGCCATGAAATCGAGGAGAGCGTAATTCTATTTTCAAATAATCAGAAAATAAGCTAAATCGTACTGGGTAAAGCGTGTTTTTTGTTTTTAAGCATAGGCACTTAAGGGAAAAATCACCTTGAACAATACAGAACTAAGGAATCAAAAAACATATCTTTTGATTCCTTAATCAGTAATGCTAGGGTAAATAAGCCTTAGAGGATAACCGTCAACTATTTACTTTCGATTAAATAGTTGCACAAGGTACGCTAATCTAGCGGCACGCTCAGGTGCAAGCTGATACCATTGAAAACGCCAATTCCAATTGCCAGTGGTTGTTCCAGGGGTATTCATGCGGTGTTCGGAATTTAATTCTAAAATATCCTGCATGGGAATGACGCAAAGATTGGCAACCGATGCTAAGGCAGTTTGTATCAGTGCGCAACTCAATGATGTGGAAGGATTGCCGAGGTAGTCAAAAATATGGATTTTCTGTGCATCAGTTAGTTGTTCAGACCAGCCTAAGGTGGTGTCGTTATCATGCGTACCAGTGTAAGCGACACAATTTTTTTCGTAATTATCGGGTAAATAAGGATTGTTAGGTTCGCCGCTAAAGGCAAATTGTAAAATTTTCATGCCTGGCAAATGAAATTCGTCTCTTAATGCGTCAACTTCTGGAGTAATAACGCCTAAATCCTCGGCAACTAATGGAATGTCACCTAATTTTTCCATTATTGCCTGTAATAAGGCAGAACCAGGAGCTTTAACCCATTGCCCTAGTTTCGCGGTTGCTTCGGTGGCGGGAATTTCCCATGCGGCTTCTAACCCACGAAAATGGTCGATACGCAGAATATCAAATTGTTCGCATTGGGTTTGCATTCGTTCTATCCACCAATGAAATCCAGTTTGTTGCAGTCTATCCCAGTTGTAATGTGGATTACCCCAACGCTGTCCTTCTTCGGAAAAGTAGTCGGGCGGCACGCCTGCAACCACTGACATTTCACCATCTTTATCGAGTTTAAAAATGTCACGGCTCGCCCAAACATCGGCACTGTCGTAAGAGACGAAAATAGGAATATCACCGAATAGCAGTATGCCACGCTGATTAGCATAAGCTTTTAATGCCATCCATTGCCGAAAGAAAATATATTGTTCAAATTTGATAATAGCAATTTCAGCTTTTAAGCGCAGAGAGGCGGCTTTAATGGCGTTGGTTTCGCGTTGTTTGAGTGTTTCTGGCCATTGATTCCAGCATTGTTGATTAAATTCACTTCGCAGTGCCATAAATAAGGCAAAATCATCCAACCAGAATGCTTTGTTCCGACAAAAATCATCAAAATCTGTTTTATCTTGTGCTGAGGCGTGATCTAAAAAACCATAAAATGCTTTAGATATTAGGCAGCCTTTATAAAATTTAGCCGCTTGCCGCTGGCAGTCTTGACAGTGTTCAGAGGGAGACAACCAGCCTAAGTTGACTAAGTTATCAATATTGATTAATTCGGGATTACCCGCGTGTGCAGATAAACACTGATAAGGTGATCCATCGCTATGCGTCGCGCCCAAGGGTAATGTTTGCCAAACAGTCATTCCTGTAGTACCCAGAAAATTGACAAAATTGTAGGCATCTTGCCCTAAATCACCTTGTTGACCTGTCCCTGGTAAAGAAGTGATGTGTAGCAACACACCCGCGCGGCGTTTGTTTAAAAGTGTATTCATCGCTTTTACGTTATCAGTTTGAATGGTTTGTCTTTCAGTTAATGGCTTATAGATGGACTTGAATCCATCTATCGTGAATGAGGGCTTCTTGAGAAGCTCTCATCCTTACAACAATGTGTTAAGTTCCTAGACGCATAGTGCCGCCCATAGCAGGTGCGCCAGAGCCTTGAGTAAAAGATAGCGATAAATAGGCAGGCGGTTCTTCCCCCAATAATCGATACAAATTAGCCAGATTAAGACGGAATTGTTTTTCAAAACTACTGACTGCTAGCCCAGGATTATAGTCACCAAACCACCAGAACCAGTCAGAGCCTTCACAAATTGCCAATTGCTGTTCAGCCTCTTGCAGTTGTTGATCTGTTAGGCGGTTAGCAGCTATCGCTTGATCAAAAGATGATTTAGCTTCGCCGAGCATATCCCAACCGCGATTTTTATCGCCATCGCCTATCCACGTTGAGAAAGTACCATAAACCCAGCTCCCTGCCACTAATTTTTTTAATGGTTTAACCGATACTTTGTTTTTTAAGCATTCTGAAAAGGTGGTTAATTCAATCGCAGGGTGATTAGCAAGCCGTTGATATAAAGCACTTAGGAAAAAATAGCCATTATGAGGAAAATATTCCCACGCATTTTCACCGTCCATGATAATGGATACCACGGAATCTTCTGGTTCATGTTCGGCAATATTTTCTAGGTGCTTAATCAAATCAGCTACTGCGTCATCGGCGTGCCATGTTGAATAATCAAAACCGATAAGATCCGACAAACCGTCATCACGGAAAAAGCAGGCTATTTTGGTTTTGTCTAATTTGAAAGGGTGATGATGACTCTGTAGTTGCTGATTTTCAGGAAGATGTAAGCTATTGCCCAGTACAGAGCCGCCACTTGCAGTCCAAGTAAAACCAGAATTACCCAATATTTTTAGCGTTTGTGCGCAAATAGCCCCTTCGGATGGCCAACAACCTTTAGGCTTAAAGCCAAAAAACCGTTCAAAAGTTTGTACACCTTTTTTAAGATGCCATGCAACACGCTGTTCACCACCCGTATAGTGTTGTAATTTTGGTAAAGGTGCATCTGGCATTGCTTGATGTGTGCTTTGAATATCTAGTAATAGCGGCATAATTGGATGCGCATAAGGCGTGACTGATAGCTCAACACGCCCTTTTCTGGCTAATACTTTGTAGCGTTGAATGACGTGCGACAACTGCTCGCCAATAATTTCCAGTAGTTCAAGTCGGTCATGTTGCGTGTAAGCCGACCCTTTTTCTATCAGATGCTGCACTCGGCTATCGCTGAGTTTAACCGTTTCACCCATCCACGCTAAGTGATACCAAACCAGCATATCAATGACAAACTGATCATTGATATACGGTAGGGCATCAAAATGCTGGTCTAGCCAGTCGGTCATTTCTGCCAATTTTTGAAAAGCAGGGTAACGGTTAATTTGCCTATCACGGTTTGCCCGCAAACAGTCTTTGACTAACGTTAAGCGTTCTTCTGAATCACTTGAGAGAGTCGGACTCACTAACGCCGCTAAAAACGCATCCGTAATAGGTGTATGGTCATGCAAATAACCGTTAACTTGCTTGGCGTACTCCTCTATCTGCTCCAGCAAAATAGGGGCGAAATTAACCACTGCTTTGGCTGTAGGGACAGCTTCCAGATGCGCAGCCATGTCAACATAGTCTTTAATGACATGCAGATAAGTCCAAGGTAGTATGAATTCCCCTGTCTGCAAATCTCTATACTCTGGCTGGTGCATGTGCCAACATAACACCAGTTTTAATTTCTTCTTGTTCATGTTGTTATTTTACAGGATGTGTGGTGTTTACAGGCAAGCCACTGTAATGTATGTCTTGTCCTAGCATTTCAGCAGTGACTAAAACGATACCACCAGCACTGACATGAAACCGTCTTTCATCTTCAGCTCTGTCTTCACCAATCACTGTACCTTCAGGCACGACACAACCCCGTTCGATAATGGCTTTGGTGATACGGCAATTTCGCCCAATCTCAACATCAGGTAATACGATAGAATCGGTTATGGTAGTGTACGAATTGACTCTAACATTGGAAAATAATAACGTACGTTTGACATTAGCTCCTGAAATAACACAGCCACCCGATACCATTGAGTCCACCGCCTGCCCACGTCTATCATCATTATCAAATACGAATTTAGCGGGTGGAGTTTGCGCTTGATAAGTCCAAATAGGCCAAGTGTTATCGTATAAATTCAAGTCTGGCTTAACACTCACTAATTCCATATTGGCAGACCAATAGGCATCAATGGTACCTACATCACGCCAATAACTTTGTCCGCCTTGTAAATTCAAGAACGGATAAGCGTTCACTACATGGTCGTTAATAACGGCGGGAATAATATCTTTGCCGAAATCATTGGTAGACTCTGGATTCTTAGAATCTTCAATTAATTTTTCAAACAAAAAGTCCGCATTAAAAATATAAATCCCCATAGAAGCGAGTGCGGTATCGGTTCTTCCTGGCATCACGGGTGGATTTTCGGGTTTTTCGACAAAGGCTTTAACACGGCGATCATCATCCACATCCATTACCCCAAAAGCAGTGGCTTCCTCCAATGATACTTCGATACAACCGATGGTTAACTGAGCATTTTTGGCAATGTGATCCGCCAACATTTCGCCATAGTCCATTTTGTAAATGTGATCGCCAGCCAATATTAGAATGTGTTCAGGTCTGCGGCTGCGTAATATATCAATATTTTGAAAAATAGCATCTGCTGTGCCTTTATACCAAGAATTTTCATCAATTCGTTGTTGCGCTGGCATTAAGTCAACATATTCACCAAATTCACCGCGCAAAAAGCCCCAGCCTTGCTGGATATGGCGAATTAAAGAGTCGGCTTTATATTGCGTTAAAATACCTATTTTACGAATGCCTGAGTTGACACAATTTGATAACGGGAAGTCGATAATGCGAAACTTTCCACCGAAGGGAACTGCTGGTTTAGCACGCCAATCAGTCATATTCATCAACCTTGAACCACGACCACCTGCTAAGATTAAAGCAATGGTATTACGCGTTAAATGACTAACAATACGATCATTTTTATTATTATTGGATTCCGACATTTTTCATCTCCAAGTAGAATAGTTTCACAACTTCGGTTGTGTTTGGTAACATTTACCGTTTATTATTCTACTACATGAGGCTTAGCAAAGTGAAAAAGCAATTAAAAAACATTCTTAGTGCCGATTTTATAAAAATCACCGAAGCTAAGCATCATGATCCTTTTTCTGTATTAGGTCGGCATCGAACGAAAAATCAAGATAAGATTACCGTTTATTCGCCTTACGCAGAAATAGTCAGTTTTACTCATAATGGCGTGCTATTAAATCGCGTACCCGATAGTGATTTTTTTGAATACACACTCACTGCGAGTGAAATAATCCCCGAACATTATCAGCTATCTTGGTTGGATAAAGACGGACTCGCACACGAAAATCATGACCCCTACAGTTTCGGCACACAATTACCTGAATTTGACCAACACTTGTTCGGCGAAGGTAAACACTGGCATATTTATCAAAAACTGGGCGGACACTTACACACTGTCGATGGTATTGATGGTGTATTTTTCGCGCTGTGGGCACCTAATGCAGGGCGTGTCAGTGTGGTTGGTGATTTTAATCGCTGGGATGGTCGTTGTCATCCGATGCGCAGTCTGGGTGGTGGTGGACTTTGGGAGTTATTTATTCCTGATTTACAAGAAGGTTGTTTTTATAAATTTGAAATATTAAATCGTGATAGCAACCAAATTCTAGTAAAAACCGATCCTTACGGACAGCAATTTGAATTTCGTCCCAATACTTCCTCGGTGGTCACCAGAGAAGATAGTTATACTTGGCAAGATCAAACATGGATAAAGGAACGTGTGAAACACGATTGGCTACACGAGCCAATGTCTATCTACGAAGTGCATATAGGTTCATGGAAACGTGACAATCTAGGTAATTTTCTCAATTATCGAGAACTCGCAGTGCAATTGGTTGACTACGTTAAACAAATGGGTTTTACCCATATCGAATTACTGCCTATTACTGAGCATCCGTTAGATGCGTCTTGGGGTTATCAAACCACTGGTTATTTTGCACCGACTAGCCGTCATGGCACGCCTGATGATTTTCGTTTTTTCATCGATACCTGTCATCAAAATGACATCGGTATTATCCTCGATTGGGTACCTGCACATTTTCCAAAAGATTCGTTTGCCTTGGCGCGTTTTGATGGCAGCGCGTTGTATGAGCATGAAGACCCGCGTAAAGGTGAACACCGCGATTGGGGGACATTAATCTACAATTATGGTCGTAATGAAGTGCGAAACTTCTTACTGGCAAGTGCTATCTTTTGGCTAGAAGAGTTTCATCTTGATGGCTTACGCGTTGATGCGGTCGCCTCTATGCTTTACTTGGATTATTCTCGTGAAGATGGAGACTGGGTTGCTAATATGTACGGTGGTAACGAGAATTTAGAAGCCATTCATTTTCTAAGAGAGTTAAATGAAGTCGTTCATGCGCAACACCCTGGTACGGTAGTGATGGCAGAAGAATCTACCTCATGGCCGCAAGTCACTCGTCCCACATGGACGGGTGGTTTAGGTTTTTCGATGAAATGGAATATGGGTTGGATGCACGACATCTTGGCATACATGAGCGAAGACCCCGTACACCGTATGCACCATCATAATCAACTGACATTCGGTATGCTGTATGCGTTCACCGAAAACTTTACCCTGCCATTTTCTCACGATGAAGTTGTGCATGGTAAAGGCTCGTTAGTCAGTAAAATGCCAGGAGATGAATGGCAACGCTTCGCCAACTTGCGACTTTTATATACCTTGCTGTACACCTATCCTGGTAAAAAACTACTGTTTATGGGTTGTGAATTTGGGCAAGGCACAGAATGGGATTTTCATACCTCCCTAGACTGGTATGTGTTGGATTACTCACATCATCGCGGCGTACAAACATTGGTCAAAGACCTCAATCAGTTGTACAAAACCGAGTCCGCGTTATACCAACATGATTTTGATCATCAAGGTTTCGAGTGGATAGATTGTTGTGATGTACAACAATCCATTATCAGCTATCGCCGTAAACATGGTGACGAAGAGTTGCTGGTTATTCTCAACTTCACCCCTGTGGTGCGGGAAAATTACCGAATTGGCGTGCCTAAAGCAGGGCATTACAAGGAGATTTTTAATTCAGACTCCAGTTATTACGATGGGAGCAATATAGGCAGTGGCATTATTGTGTCAGAACCTAAAGAATGGATGGGGCAGCTCAACTCAATCAATCTTACCCTTCCGCCTTTAGGGGGCGTAATCTTGAAGCTCTAACTTCGTCTCCGTCAAAAAATACGTCTTTACAGTATGGATAGACGTATTTTGGCGGGTAACAAATAGCTGACAACATAATAATAATTAAAAATGAAAAAGATACTTTTTGTCACCAGTGAAGCCTATCCACTGATTAAAACAGGCGGTCTTGCCGATGTGTGCAGTAGTTTACCTAAAGCATTAACTGAATTAGGGCAAGACGTTAAAGTTATCCTCCCCAAATACCCCGCGTTAAAAACCGTCGGTGACGTACGTTTTCTTTGTTCATTACGCATTGATAACCACCTAGTTAGCATATTTGAAACGATGATTCCCGATAGCCCTGTGGTTGCTTGGCTGGTAGATTGTCCTGATCTTTTTGACTTGGCTGGTAATCCCTATGTCGATGAATTAGGTGTTCCGTGGGCTAATAATGCTGATCGTTTTGCTTTGTTTTGTCGGGTGGCCGTTGAGGTGGCAATGGACAAAGTTAATCGAAATTGGAAGCCCGACATCGTGCATTGCAACGATTGGCAAAGTGGATTAGTGCCAGCACTGCTATCAATGGAGCGTGACCGCCCTAAAACCGTGTTTACCATTCATAACATGGCTTATCAGGGACTATTTCCCATGCAGAGTGTTCGTTCATTGAACTTACCTGGTCAACTGATGAATCCTAATGGTTTAGAGTTTCACGGATTATTGTCTTTCATTAAAGGCGGCATCGTTTATGCGGATCGCATTACTACAGTCAGCCCTACTTATGCGTTAGAAATTCAAACGCCTGAATATGGTTATGGTCTTGAAGGCTTATTAGCCTACCGTAGTGACGATCTAATCGGCATTATTAATGGCATTGATACCAATGAATGGAATCCTGAAATAGATCCTCATATTCCTCAGCATTATAACGTTGATTCCCTATCCAAAAAACAGCTCAATAAAGCGGAATTACAAAGAAGAGTCAATCTGCCAGTCAACGACCAAGTGCCTTTATTCGGACTGATAAGCCGATTGGTGGAACAAAAAGGCATAGATATGGTGATAGATTGTTTGCCTGATATGGTGGAGTTGCCGATGCAGCTGGTCTTGCTCGGTAATGGCAATAAAACCTTTGAACAACGCTTACAAAATCTTGCCCGTTTATTCCCTGATAAAATCGTTATAATTATTGACTATGATGAATCACTGGCACACCTTATCGAAGCAGGTGTTGATGTATTTTTAATGCCATCACGTTTTGAACCCTGCGGCTTAAATCAAATGTACAGTCAGCGTTACGGCACAATTCCCGTCGTTAGAAAAACGGGCGGATTAGCGGATACAGTTGTCGATACTTTATCAACCAGCCTTGCCGACGACAGCGCGACAGGTATCGTCTTCAAAGAAGCCCATGCGGGTGCGTTACTCGAAGCCTTTAAACGCACGACGCTGTTATACAGCGACCAGCAGATTTGGCAGCAAATACAAACCAACGCCATGCACAGAGATTTCTCTTGGCGTAACAGTGCCAAACAATACTTAGAGCTATACCACAATATTTAGGATAAAAATACGCGATGCTCAGCTTTCAAATTTGAACTAACGCCTCTTGTGCAGAAGTTGCTGCCCAAGGCAGTAATTACAACGCTATGAGCGAGTGACTTATGGATAAAGCGATTTTGCGCGTGCCAGAGATCACACGCTAATCTGTCAAGGCTTGCCCGCACCGAAACGGGCGTAATACCTAACAGTAAAAAGCCATCGTGAGTTACCTTACGATGGCTTTGATTGCGTAGACTGGGATGACCAGCAAGTGCCGATAAAAGCTGGGATTCGTACCTCACAGTCTGCGGACTACCCCCATTTTGTTTCCAGTTGCCTATGTTCGCTTGCACAATCTCGAAGATACAAATTTATTAAGCTCTGATAAGGAATGCCTTTCGTGTCCGCCATTTCCTTGAAATAAGCAATAGTTTCCTCATCCAGACGAATAGTCACTTGTTTTTTCAGCCGTTTTGCATAGGGATTTTTAACCGATTTTGAAAAATCATAAGATTCACGCATGACCATAGCCCTCATACTGTTTTCGTTCTAGTTTGTCAGCTTTTCGCGCTGAAATGATACGAATAGTGTTCGAGCTTCGTTCACAAGTCAATGCAGATGATTTAAAGGGCAATCTGGAGTTGAGTAGAACGCTGTGAAACCCATCATTTTCACGGGTTGATGATGGGTTTCGCTATCGCTCTACCCATCTTACGGGTTACATCGAGACTACTTGATACTTAGCCAGTATGACCGCAAGTAGAACACTCTCCCCTTACAAATGTATATTCACCACATTTGATACATTTTTCCGCTTCACCGACAATTCTTGTAATTTTCATAATACACCTTAAATTTATAAGTAATATAACAAAAGCCCTAAGGCACATCTTATTCTTTAGAATCTACAACAGCTATCGTACCAGTTGAAACAGCTACACCTGTAGTCCCTCCAGCCGCAGTAACAACAGCAGTTCCACCTGCCACGCCAAAACCACCACTAGCAAGACTTCCTCCACCTAAATACGCTAACCCTGCGTTACTAGCAGCGATTCCAGTTAGAGTTCCAATTTTTATATGAATTCGCGCTAATAAAAAATTGTTAACTAACGGTTTTAAATTATAAGCACCTCAAAATTTGCTACAATCAACCAACAGTGGTTATTCCTACCCAAATTGTGGTGATTTAATGAAAGTTCATGAAAAAATACGGCTTATACGCGAATCTAAACATTGGTCGCAAGAAGATATGGCGGAAAAGTTGAAAATGTCGGTGAATGGTTATGCAAAAATCGAACGAGGGGAAACCAAAGCTTTTAATCCACATTTGGAGCGTATTGCTGAAGTATTGGATATGGATTTTGTGGAATTAATGCCAGATGATAGACACATTTGTTTAATCAGTGGCGATAACACTAACAACGGTGATGGTCACAATATAAATTTTGGTTCATCAATGGAATTAGCCTTTGAAATTCAAAAACTACAATTGACTAATACGCACAAAGACGAAACCATCGAACATCTCAAACAAGATATAGTGCGTTTAACAGAGATGCTAGAGCTATATAAACACGCTAAGGCTTGAGGTAAAGTTAAAATTTTTCAATAATTAACGGTTACATAGCCTCACTTTTTTAAGTAATACCATACAATTTTTAGACTAATCAACATCTTGCAAAATAAATTCAATGATGGTTAAAATACGAACGTTGATCCATGAATTTTCCAACATGAGTTAAATGGTATCGACAATCTTAATATTTCAATAATAATACTGAGGATAAGATGATGAAAAAATTAGCATTTGTATTTGCAGGTTTGTTACTGTGTTTGAGTACAAGCGTTTTTGCTGAAAAACAACCTAGCACCGCAGCAGAGCATACTGACGTGGCACTAGAACACGCCAATGCGGCGGTAGTACATGGTAAAGCAGGTCATGCCCCTGTGTTGGTTGAACACGCGAAATCAGCGTTGAATCACACACTGGCGGCGAGTCTAGTTGCTAAAGGCGTACACAAAACTCATATAGACGCGGCGGCTGATTCGTTACAAAAATCGATTGATGAAGGTGAGTTAGGACACGCAGCTCCTGCTACAAAGGCTGCTGAAGAAGGGATAGAGCATCTAAAAGCCAGTAAATAAATACATCGCTGGTTAAAAACGGGCGAGTTTTCTCGCCCGTTTTTTTGTTCGTGATTATCTCAACGCGCTTCTAAACTAAAAATTATTTTTCCCGCTTGTAAGGTCTGTGTTACCCGACCTTTCATCGTTTGCCCCCAAAACGGGGTATTAACACCGCGACTTTTCCAGGTGTCGGAATTAATTTGCCATTCTAATTCTGGATCAAAAATACACACATCCGCAGAAAATCCAACCGTCAACGCACCTGTGGGTAAGCGCAAAATATCCGCTGGTTGTTGTGTTAAAGCGGCAATGCCTTGTTCTAGGCTGATAGCGTGTTGAGAAACCAGTTTAAGCATGAGAGGTAACAGGGTTTCTAAAGATGAAATACCCGATTCTGTTTCAGGAAACGCACCCAATTTAGCATCAAGATCATGCGGTTGATGGTCTGAACAGATGCTGTTGATTGCACCACTAGCCAGTCCTTGGCGCAGATAGTCTTTGTCCTCTTTGGTGCGTAGCGGGGGTAAAACATGATAGGCACTGTCAAAAGGAATAATATCATGTTCAGTGAGGTGTAGTTGATGAATAGCGACATCGGCACTGACATTCAAGCCGTATTTTTTGGCTTGGTGAATTTTAATCACTGAGCCTTTACAACTGAGTTGCCCAAAATGCACACGGCAACCTGTCAATTCAGCAAGTTCCAAACATTCGGCTAAGGCAATGGTTTCAGCGGCTTCTGGGATGCTCGGCAAACCGTAGCGGCTGGCAATCGCACCTTCATGAGCGCAACCTTTATTGCTTAAACTAAAGTCATTGGGATGGCAGATAAATAATAAATCATGACTGGCGGCATATTCCATTGCACGTCTTAATATCAGCAGATTTTTGACGGGTGCATTGGCATTACTAACCGCAATACAGCCCGCTTGTTTTAGTGCGAGCATAGAGCTAAGCTCGATGCCTTCCAGTTTTTGGGTGAGAGCGGCTATCGGATAAATTTGTGGGTAATCGGTTCTTTCGGCTAAGTCTTTCGTGTATTCAACAATGGAGGTAGCATCCATTACAGGACGGGTATCAGGTTGTAAGCACAGGGTAGTAACACCTGCACTGGCGGCAGCGCGAGTTTCACTTTTAAATGTGCCTTTGCGACTATGTCCCATATCACGCAAACGGCTACTTAAATCGATAAATCCAGCGCACACAATTTTATCGCTAGCATCAATGACAATATCAGCTTTAAAACCTTCAGGCGGATTGGACAGCGCAGCAATTTTGCCATCGACGATATAAATATCACCTACGCCGTCTATGTGGTTAGCGGGATCAATAATTCTACCGTGTTGAATATGTATCTGCGTCATACGATCGCTCCGTTGTGCTGCATTGCCATTGCCATAATCGCCATACGCACGGCGATACCATTACTCACTTGTTGCAAAATAACCGATTGCTTGCCGTCTGCGACTTTGGAATCAATTTCCACTCCACGATTAATCGGACCTGGGTGCATCACGATAGCATCGGGCTTGGCGATTTTTAGTTTTTCTTCAGTCAGTCCAAAACATTTGAAATATTCGCTTTCACCAGGTAATAACGCCGAAGTCATGCGTTCTTTTTGTAACCGTAGCATCATAATGACATCAATATCTTGTAGTCCTTCGGTTAGATTATGAGACACCGTCACACCTAAGGCTTCAACTTTAGCGGGTAATAACGTTTTAGGCGCGATAACCCGCACCTCCTGTACACCTAAAATGTTTAATGCCTGAATTTCTGAACGCGCTACCCGTGAATGCAGAATGTCGCCAATAATGGCCACTCTAAGTTTAGAAAAATCGGGCTTGTGTTGCCGTATGGTAAACATATCCAGCATCGCTTGTGTTGGATGTGCGTGTTGCCCATCACCTGCATTTATTACGCTGATGTGGGGTGCGGTTTGCTGAGCAATAAAATGTGCCGCACCGCTGATCGCATGACGTACCACAAACATATCAACAAACATCGCTTCCAGATTACGAATAGTATCCAGTAAACTTTCACCTTTGGAAGTAGATGAAGTAGTGATATTCATATTCAACACATCTGCCGACAAACGTTTTGCCGCCAGTTCAAAGGTAGTGCGTGTGCGCGTACTATTTTCAAAAAATAAATTCACAATCGTTTTACCGCGTAATAATGGCACTTTTTTAATCTGCCCATCGACAGGATTAACAAACGAGGCAGCAGTATCGAGAATGTCAGTCAACAGCGTTTTATCAAACCCTTCAATGCTTAGAAAGTGTTTAAGTTTTCCATCTGAATTAAGCTGTATGTTTGGATACATAATTGTTTTTCCAGTCAGTAATTTTTTTTGTAAAGGAGTGCAAGCTTTGCCTGCAAGTATCTTATCGACTAATTCGATGAAGGGCTGTTGTTGTTCGTGGGGGATTTTTGGGGTTCTTCCCGATTTCGCGGGGTAGATACTGCGTGTAGTATATTAGAAGTTACGGATAGATAAAATGAACATTATAAAATCAATGGCTAAATGAAATATACCATATTTCATACACTACACCCGCACTTACCCCGCGAAATCGGGAAGAGTAATTTTTTGTATCTATATACAGGGGGCGTTCGTGGAACAATTAATGGGTGGTGTATTAAATCTGTGATTTTTGCTTTTAAGAATGACTGCCAGTCCTTTAAAAGACTGGCAGTCATTAAATCATAGATAACAGGTTTAACCCACTACCCTCTCGTGTTAATCCAACAAGGGGTTTAATACATCGATACACAAATGACTCGACTCCTGTCTCGCAGCGAGAATTAGTCGAGCTTACTCCGCCCGATGTGTCCGTAAAGCCCCCACATCTTAACCACCGCTTCCTTAATACTCGCTATATTCATAATAATCACCATTGGTATGGCAAAGCCTAGCAGCACACAAAAGACTAACGCAGCCCATGTGTTTGAGGTCCAATCCACCGTATAACTATCAGCATTCACAGCAGCACTAATTCCAGGGATGCTGGGTAAATCACCATCACCCCCATCGACTTTTAATTGTGCCTTCATGCCTTTTTCTGCGTGTTGTGCGAGTTCACAATGCACCAGATAAGTTTTTTTCTGGCTGGGAACAATGAATGACGCTTGTAACTGTCCTTCGCCGTACAGCTCTAAATGCACCATACCATCGGGGTATAAATAGCCAGGTAAGCCATGTACCATGATTTGATGACGAATTTGATCATCATTGATAAAGGTAATATTGATTTTAGCGCAAGGTTTGACATTCCATTCTTGCTGATCAAAGGCGAACATCTTGCCCGTGAATTTCAGCGCGTGTTTATGTCCTGCGCGAATAGTAATATCGACATTTTCAGAAATTTTGGTGCAGTCTTGCGGCAATTTATCAGGGTTGGCATTCATAATCATGCCTTTTTCATTCATCATCATACGGCTATGATCCATAGCGGCATAAGCAGGTGCGAATAAACTACTGAGTAATAACAGAATAATTAGTTTCATGAGGATTTCCGTTGCATAAGACGTAGCACCAACAATAATAAGCCGACCAGCAAACCAATTGCTAAACCAAAGCCGATAATGCGACCATAATTCGGTGCGAGTAAACCTGCATCACCGAGTAAAGGTGAAAATTCTTTATTACCCCCCCAAACCGCTTGTTTTTTAGCATAATAATCTTTGCTAAACACTTGATCGACCATTTCAATATGACCTTTGGGCATTCCTTGTTCATCAACCAAGGATTTATAAGCGATTAACGCGATATTACCCCCAGGTTCTATACCATCAGTGCTTGCCCCCATTGGAACGTGGTCATGAAACATCCACACACCCGCGCCGTAACTGTGTAAACCGTCATTTTTGGTTTCTAAGTGCAAGTCTATTCGTTGTGCGGGAGCAATATCAAATACATCACGCGTCATAAGTAAGCCAGCAGGAGCTTCAACGCCGTCGAATGCAACAGCAGTCGCTTTGTGTCCGTGGGTATGCAATGCGACAGATGAGCGTTGCAAATTGGCAACGTGCAGTTTGATGTGTTCATTTTCATCGGCAATAATGGTGGAATCACGCAAGGTGTACGGAAACGCATGACCATTGAGCAAAAAATAATTTTCAAACGATTCGGTCATATTGTATTGGCGGGTCATACGTTCAGCAATCAAGCGCGGGTCATTGGCAGTTTGAACAATGCTTGCCAATTTTTTATCCACTGATTGATAATGTAAATCGTATTCTTGGCTATAGGTTTCTTTAACTGCCACCGCAGGATGGCGCACTTGCCCCGCACCAATATTGAATGTTTGCACCCAATTATTCGGACGATTTTCTTCGACGATAAACATTCCGCCCATACCCATGCCTAAATGTTGAGCGGTTTGAACATGACAGTGATACAACGTCGTCCCCGTGTGACGCGGTTGAATTTGGTATGTGTGTTGTTTGCCAGGGAAAACAGCGTGTTCTTCCATGCCGTCATTGTCCTGACCTTCCGCTGTTATCCACGGATGATCGACACCGTGCAGATGAATGGTATGCGGTAAATAATGGGTATTTTCTAAGGTGATAAATACTTTATCGCCTTGCTCAACACGAATCACCGCCGAAGGAGCGCGTAATAAGGGATTAGCTGCTTTGGAATTAAAGTTTTTTAATGCCATGCCGCTGGATTTTGGCGCGAATACCCATAATGCAGGTTGAATTCCAGGGGCTACATCGAAAGTATTGATGAAATAACTACCGTCAGGGGTTGCTCCGTTAAGTTCTACCACTTCCAGCTTGATATGAATTTCATCGGGATCGCCGTCACCATCGGTATCATTGGACATTGTCAGGGCATCTTGCGCAAAATGGGTTTGCATCAAGGTTGCCATCGACACATTATTAGTGCCTTTGACTGCGACCGCCACATCGAATGGATTATCTGGCTCACACAATCCAGACGCATCAACATTAACGCCGTCTATCACCTGCGCGGCTCGCCATTCAGGGTGTTCATTCAAACATGGTTTTTCGACACTGCTGGTTTCTTCGCCATGGTTGTAAACAGTAGCAGGTGGGTTTATTGTTGCCTTATCGGTTGTACTTGGAACAAGAAAAAAAGCCGCTGTACCTAAGGCGGCACACAACAGCAATATCAATAAAATGGAATATTTTTTGGGCATAATTTTTTGTTAAGTTATGGGTTGAGGTGGGGGTCGAACCCCAGAGATACTTTTTAAGTAGTCGCTCAAAAAACGCAGGAGTAAAGAACTCCATTGTGAATGTTAAAAGAAATATGCTCACCCTGCTCCATAAAAAAAGCCACAGTCAAAAACTGTGGCTTTTTAAGCAACCGAAAGAAGTGTCTTACAATCCAGTAATTACTTAATTTTGGCTTCTTTATAAATAACGTGCTTACGAACAACAGGATCAAATTTTTTGATTTCCATTTTAGTAGGCATAGTTTTTTTGTTTTTAGTGGTGGTATAAAAATGACCTGTGCCTTCGGTAGAGATCAATTTAATTTTATCGCGCATGGTATTATCCCCTTAGACCTTTTGACCGCTTTTACGCAAATCCGCTAATACAGCGTCTATGCCGTTTTTATCAATAATGCGCATTGCTTTGGTTGAAACGCGCAGACGAACCCAACGATTTTCGCTTTCCACCCAAAAACGGTGGTGTTGCAGATTAGGAAGGAAACGTCTTTTAGTTCTGTTGTTTGCGTGTGATACGTTATTACCTGTAACAGGACGTTTGCCTGTTATTTCACATACTCTGGACATAATTAACCTCTTTTAGTGTGCCTAGATTTATAAAGTTAGCCGAGCTTTATACCAAAAAATAATGCTAAAGTAAATGTTTCAACGCATTTTTCAAATGAAGTTACTGATGGATAAGCGCACAACGATTTATAAAAAACAGTAATCTTATGTACGCAAGACTGTCAAATTTTGACAATTCCATTAAAATGGTACGCACACAAAGTGCGTTGCCACAACACCGCTCATTACATCGGAACCCTAATGCCTATTAAACTCGGTATGGTTATGGACTCTATAGCCCATATCAATATAAAAAAAGACACCAGTTTTGCTATGTTACTGGAAGCCCAAGCACGCGGATGGGAATTGCATTACATGGAGTTAAATGACTTATTTTTAAGAAATGGCATTGCTTATGCCCGCACGCGCACGCTAAAAGTTCAGCGTGATGCTAAGCAGTGGTATCAGTTCATTGATGAGCAGGATATTCCGCTGCACGCATTGCAAGTCATTATGATGCGTAAAGACCCGCCGTTTAATCAAGAATTTATTTACGCGACATATTTATTGGAACGTGCCGAAAGTATGGGTGCTTATGTGGTCAATAAACCGCAGTCGTTGCGTGATGCTAATGAAAAATTATTTACTGCATGGTTTCCGCAATGTTGCGCTGAAACCTTAGTTACCAGAGAGCCAAAACGGATTAGAGATTTTTTAACCGAACAAGGGGAAATTATTTTAAAACCGCTAGACGGCATGGGCGGCACCTCTATTTTTCATTTGCGTCAAAATGATCCTAATCTTAGTGTGATTCTGGAAACCATGACTGAATACAATAGTCGTTATGTGATGGCACAAAAATATTTGCCTGCGATTAAAGACGGCGATAAACGTATTCTAGTCATTAATGGCGAACCTGTGCCTTATTGTTTAGCGCGTATTCCCGCGCAAGGCGAAACGCGTGGCAATCTTGCCGCAGGTGGACGCGCAGAAGGTCGTCCCTTAACTGATAGAGACCGTTGGATTGCCAATGAAGTTGGAGCGACATTACGCGATAAAGGACTGGTTTTTGTTGGTTTAGACGTAATAGGCGACACGCTGACAGAAATTAATGTTACTAGCCCGACGTGCGTGGTGGAATTGGATACGCAATTTGGACTGAATATTTGTGGTCTACTAATGGATCATATTGAGCAAGCGATAAACTGATGACCGATCAAGTAATGCCTAACTATTCTCCTGCGGCTACATTGCCTGATAATTACGCCTTATGGGTGGCTATCGCCATCGCTGTTGTTGTGCATATTATTATCAGTTTGGAAGTGGAATTGGCTAAGCCAGAGCCAGAAAGCGTTAGTAGAGATATTGATATTACCTTAATCACGACTCCTTCAATAGACGCTCCTGAAAAAGCGCAATTTTTGGCAGCAGAAAATCAGTTAGCGTCAGGTCAGCAAACCAGTATCAGTAAGCCTGAGCCAGTTAAACACCTAGAAAAGCCAATTGAAAAAGCTAAACCTGCGCCTCAGGTAAAGCCTATTCCTAAAATGCAAGAAAAAATTAAACCGCCACCTTCGGCAAAACCAATTCCAAAAACGCCTGAAAAAATTAAACCTACTCCTCAGGTAAAACCGCCGATTGAAGATAATTTTCAGCCAGTGAGTAAACCTAAAGTAGAGCAGAAAATTATTACTCAAAAGGAATCCGAGCAAAAAATCGATATTCCCAATGAATTAAGCACTAGCAGTCGCCCTGAAACACACCATCATTTATCAGCCGCTATTTTACAGCAACAAATTATGGAACAAGCTGCACAAACAGTACAGCGACCAGTCAGCGTGATGCAGGCGACAACCACTAAATCGGTTAACCAAGTCAGTGCTAATAAATCAGTGGTAGCACAATATAAAAGAGATTGGGATACTAAAGTAGAGCGCGTAGGGAATAATAATTACCCCGCAGCGGCAAGCAAAGCAGGTTTTTCGGCGACCTTAACAATGGATGTTGGTATAAAAATGGATGGGAGCATTGACAGTATGCGCATTACTCATTCTTCTGGAATTCCAGAACTTGATGAACAGGCAAAAAATATCGTCCGTATGAGCGCACCTTTTCCTCCATTACCTGCAAAATTGCGTAGCGAACTTGATATACTGCTTATAACTCGTGTCTGGAAATTTTCAGACGAATCTGGGCTAATCACCCAATAAAATCACACCTACCTTTTGATACCAAGACACATGACCGAAGTCACCTATCTTAATAACCAATTTATTATCGCCATGCCTAATTTGGATGACCCGACTTTTTTTCATACCGTCACCTATTTATGCCAGCATAGCGACAGCGGTGCATTGGGTATTGTTATCAATCGCTCAGCCAATATGAAACTAGGTGATATTTTTAAACAAATGAAAATCCGTGTTACCTCAAAAACTGCCGCGCAATCCATCGTGTTTGCAGGCGGCCCTGTGCAGCAAGAGCGAGGTTTTGTATTGCATCCAACAGGAGGGGAATGGGATATGAGTATTGAAGTGTCTGATACTATTTCTCTGACCACTTCGCGTGATGTCATTGAAGCGATAGCATTAGATAAAGGACCAGAATCCTATTTAGTTGCCTTAGGTTATGCAGGCTGGAGCGAAGGACAGTTAGAACAAGAAATACTGGCAAATGCGTGGCTAACCAGCCCTTTTGGCGAACAAATTTTATTTGACACCCCCATAGATTTACGCTGGCGTGCTGCTGCTGACCAAATGGGCATTAATATTAATACACTGACCATACCTGCTGGTCATGCGTAAACTAGACCCGCTATTAAGCAAAACCACCAGCACCACCTATTTAGGTTTTGATTTTGGTACAAAAAAAATAGGCATTGCCGTCGGGCAAACTACCACGGCTACCGCCAGTCCTTTACAAACTATACGTTCCATTCAGCAAAATCCTAACTGGGAAATTATCGGGCAACTGATTCGAGAATGGCAACCTGTCGGTTTAGTGGTCGGCATTTCAAGACAACAAGACGGCTCTGACAACCCTGTTACCCCGCGTATGTTAAAATTTTGTCGGCAATTAGAAGGGCGATTCCAATTACCTGTTTTTCAACAAGACGAAACCCTATCCACTTTTGAAGCAAAGCAATTATTGTTTGATGAAGTCCATGTGGGGGCAACCAAACTCTGGGCAGTACAAGATCAACTGGCTGCACAACTTATTTTACAAACGTGGTTAAATCACCATAGCAACGGAGGCGCGAGTGTTAGCATTAGCTGAATTACTGAACAATCTGGAAACAGAACTAAAACACACCATTATTGAAAGACAACTTATCAATCCATTAATGATTGGTATCCGCACGGGTGGGGTATGGATAGCTGAAATCATGCACGCCCGTTTAGCGATTCCTGAACCCTTAGGCTTATTGGACATTTCATTTTATCGAGATGATTTTTCTCAAATAGGCGTACACCCCAATGTAAAACCCAGTCACTTACCTCATAACATCGAAGGGCGCGATATTATTCTAATTGACGATGTGTTTTACACAGGCAGAACCATCCGCGCCGCCTTAAATGAAATTTTTGATTATGGCAGACCACGCCAAGTTGTTCTTGCCGCACTCATTGAACGCGACGGTAAACAAATTCCCATCGCACCTGATTGTGTTGGCACACGCCTTGTTCTGAACGCAGGGCAACGTATAAAACTAACAGGGCCTCAGCCACTTGCGATTGTTATTGAACATAAAACCCTATAGTTTTAGGGATGTAACGAGGAAGCAACATGGCACTTCAGGTATTTGTGATAACCACACTTACTTAGCTATATAGCGTTGGAACGATAAATTTTTGCGTCTTTGTGTTTAGCAATTATTTTTTAAATTCTCCCTGTTGCCATAATTTTTCAAACTTATCTCTAGCACGGATATATTCATTGCCACAAGCAACTAAAAGATCGTGATCTTGATTGGGCGATAGGCATTTGTCTGGTTTTTTATAAGACGCTTTAAACTTTATCCCCATTTGTTTTTGATCTTCTTCCTCGGCAATAACAGAGGGATCTTTAACTACAGGATTAATTTCGGCAATCGGTGCTGGTGTTGTGCTGATCGGTGGTGCTGGAATAGATTCTTCTATGGGTTTGGGGGCGATGGGTGGTGGTAGTGTTGCGGGCAATAAATTATCAACAGAACTAGACTTAGGTGGCGGAAGTGTTTTTAGTGCAGCACTAACCAATTGTTCCGCGAACGCCCCTGTATATAAAGACAACAATGAGCCGCCTAACACGATCCCTAGACTGACACCTAGGGTAATTTGTAGTATTAATTTCATGACTGAGTCCGCTTAATGCAATGTTGATTAAAAAGTAATATGAGGCTTGCTTGATGATAGGTTTGTGTATCGTATCAAGTCGGCGACAGTATCACAGTATGAGAGTGAACTGAAAGTGAATAACCCAGCACAAGCCCGTGTGGAGCGGAGCGCGGAACACAGTGAACAGTGGTAGCCCACGAAAAGCCCCTCATTCCGCAAGCTTCATGTGGGCTACTTGCTACATTGCTACGCGCAAACAAATAAAGGTGTTGGATAAAGAGCAAAGATTTACATCCTAGAAAGACGGAAACCAAGACCGCTGTCACGGCTGTCAGGTGAGAATCTGCCACGGTTCGCCGAGCGCAATCTGATTGGGTTGCCAAGCCACGAACCGCCACGAACCACATGCACCATCCCAGCACCATTATTGCTTTCACATTGGTTTTCACTACCGCCATAACTTGAATCATACACTGAACACGTCCATTCCCACACATTACCAGCCATATCATACAAGCCCCACGGATTAGCGGGGTATGAACCAACGGCAACGGTTGTTTGTTTATAAGCCCCTGTTTTTGCACCACAGTTATTATAATCATAAGTACCGTTATAGTTGGCTTGTTTGGTGTTAATACAGTCGCCTGTATAAAATGCAGTCGTTGTATCCTTGCGAGCTGCATATTCCCATTCTGCCTCAGTCGGTAGTCGATAGGTTTTACCTGTTTGAGTATTTAGCTTTTTAATAAAATCCTGCACATAGTTATAAGTAACTTGTTCAACAGGCAAGTTGTCACCTTTAAAGTGCGATGGATTGTTACCCATTACCGCCCGCCATTGTGCTTGTGTGACTTCATATTTACCAATTTCAAAATCTTTTACGCAGATTTTATGTTGTCTTTCATCACCCATTCTTATCTTTTTAGTGTCGAGACCACTACCCATCATAAAACAATCGCCGTTGATTACGACCATATCAGATTCAAGTTTTGCTATTTCTGGCGGCAAAGAATCAGTTTCTACTGCTGGTTTTTCCTTAGCTGACTGTTGTTTATCTGGCAGTTTGACTGCACTCGAAGAATAATCATTCGGTGCAATGTATGCGGCATCTCCAACGGCGATACATTTTCCTTGCGTAGTGGTCGGGCAGGCTTCTTTTTTTTCTGATTCCGCAAGGTTGATTTTGTCTTTGTAGCAGCTTAGTTCAGCAGTTGCGTCGTTGTTTTGGCACTGAGAGAAAGCCCCAGCGTTTCGATAGCACAGAACCCGCGCTGGATTATCGACACCCGCATCACAGATCGCCGCATCAAATTTATCAAAACCATACGAGGATAAACTGTAAAAAAGTAAAATCATTAGTCGATATTTCATAACTAACCTGCTGTAATTAATTGTTGTATAAGCCGAGTAGCGTTAAAAACTGTGAAAGCATTGTAAAAACCAACTCAAAAATTATGTTTAAAATTCTCCCTGTCGCCATGCTTCTTCAAACTTATCTCTAGCATGGATGTGTTCATTGCCACAAGCAACTAAAAGATCGTGATCTTCATTGGGTGACTGGCATTTGTCTGGTTTTTTATAAGATTCTTTAAATGCTTTCTCCGTTAGTCCTATATCATCTGCCTCGGCAATATCAGTGGCATCTACTGGATTAATTTCGGCAATCGGTAGTTCTACAGTAGGAGGTTTTAGGAGGGGTAATATTGTTGTTGCAGGCAATGAACTATCAACAGCAATAAACTGATGTGCTGGAATTTTATTTTGACCCACGGATTGGTTTAATACGGCACTAATCAATTGTTCCGCAAACGCACCTGTGTACAAATACAACAATGATCCTCCCAACACAATCCCTATACTGACACCTAGGACAATTTGTAGTATTAATTTCATGACTGAGTTCGCTTAATGCAATGTTGATTAAAAAGTAAGTTAGAATTTAAATATTTTCCATTAGTTTGCTTGATGATAGGATTGTGTATTGCATCAAGTCGATGACAGTATCACAGTATGAGAGTGAACTGAACGTGAACAACCCATCCTATCTTGCTCTGCATTAATTTCTCGCTCTGGAGTCTAAAAATTTATTGTTAGACCGCCACCCGCATTATTCACTTTCAGTTCACACTAACTGTGTGATAATTCGACCAATCTGTGATGGATGCCAAGCACTCGCATCAGGTTGCCTGACACCAACTTACAATTTATACCAAACTTAGGAAGAGCGAAAATGAAAATAGTAATAATACCGACGCTAGTATTGATGTCAGCAGCAGCAATAGCCGACCCATCAGTGATGGAACTCTGGCGAGACAAGTCGGGCAGACATTCTTTTTCCGATGAACGTTATCAACAGCAGTATTCGCCCGCGCAAAGACAAGGCTTTATAGATCAACGGAATGCTGAGATTGCTCACCGAAGTAATGCGGAGATGGCAAAACAGACTGCCCATGCCAACGAAATGCAGCAATACTACGCATCTGAGCGTGCATCGAGAGAATTTATCACTGAGACTAGACGTTTTAACGCGCCACCCATGCCACCAATGGCAGTACAGCCGCAACTGGGGCAATATTATCCAGGGAGTAATTATTCAGGAAATAATTATTATGGAAATGGCGGAAATCAGCTACGTTTCACCCCCGCGCAGACACAAGGTTTTATAGATCAGTTCAATATTGATAGGGCTAGGCAAGCTCAAGCGGCACGAGAACAATACGAAGCAAATTATGAGAGTTGGCGACAAGATCAGAATAGTCGAAGAGACACAGAGGGATTTGCCAGTTATAGCAAATAACACAAACTCTGGTTGTAATATTAAACCTGTTATGACAGATGAAGACCATAGGCGTTGTTAATAACCCAAGCATCGAAACACACCGTATTTCGCAAGCTTCATGCTACACGCATTTTATGACGTTGTATCACGCAACCAATTTATAATTAGATAAAAAGGTTGTGTGTTCTTGGCAAGTAGCGAATACATTGAGAATGTTGGGTTTCGTTCCTCAACCCAACGTACGCGGTACGCGGTGCTTAATGGCAGTGACGCGGCACATGGGAGCTAGGAAAAATTAACGCTTCTGAGCAACAATGATGCCTTGGGTAAGAATAATTGACCAATTTATAGTAGTTTTTAACACCTTAGCATATTTATTCACAGTATTAATAACTTCATCAAAATGCAATGGTCGTTCATCCCAAAATAACCATAGATTTAATATTTCAGCTAACCCTCTTGTTATTCTATATAAAAATGTGGGAGTTGGAAATGTTATGATGCAATAGCCACCTGTTTTTAACATATTAAAGTGAGCTTCGATTGCTTTTTCAGTCCCTTCAATATCAAAATGCTCAACTAAACCAACACTATAAATTAAATCGGCATTTTCATTGCTGACTGTATAATTCAAAATATCAGCATTTTTAATTAATAACACGCCATCATTGCCAAATTTTTTTTTCAACAAATCAAGCCCTGTTTTATTATTATCTATAACCAAGTATTGATTAGGTTTGAATTTATTTTTTATGTGGTCGTATAGACAGCTATTTGCACCACCAAGCTCTATAATTTTTTGTGGCTGCCATTTATTATCTATCAGAATAATATTATCAATAATTTTTGCAATATTTTTTATAGTAATATTTCGTGTAATTGAACTTAACGAGCTACTATTGCCATAATAAGCGTCCCAATTTGTTTTTTTAATCATTTTCTTTACTCCTTGAAAATACTATATCACGCTGCAAAACAAAGCTAATAAAAAATAATAATGTTTCTATTATTATTTTAGCAGCCGATATTGGTATATTTGTTAATATTGACAACCATTTTATACAGAGAAATGAAATTGTGCCTAACATAATAACTAATAACCAGTATTTAATAAAAGAATTAATCGAAACACCCTTATCTTTGAATACAATATTTTTATTTACCTGATAGTTATAAGAACCCGCTAATAACCGAGCAAAAATAGTTGCCAAAGCAATATCAAAACCAGAAGATAAGCTGATAATAAAAACGATGTAATCAATAATACTGGTTGTTAATGAGGAAAGAAAAAATCTGAATAATAAAAAGTATATTTTGAATGAGTCAAAAAGAGGTGAGAAATGGGATGACGCATTATTGTCAAGATAAATAGTGCTTACAGGTATTTCGACTATCGATAGTTTCTCCCTGACTGCGGTGAGTAGCATATTTATTTCGTATTCATACCGCTCTCCCTCCATTAAAATGGATGCTGCTAAAAAAGAGTGTGGAATACCACGCAAACCCGTTTGGGTATCAGAAATTTTGACTCCTGCCAGTAAACGGAATATTAATCGGGTCAGGCTATTTCCTAAACGACTGCGTAAAGGAATAGCACCATCAAATTGCCTACAGCCTACTATTAAAGCTTTTGGATTGTTTATCATCATCTGAACAACAGCCATTATGTCTTCAGGTGAGTGCTGTCCATCTGCATCAGCAGTAATAATTCCATTCACTTCAGGATATTTGCTCAAAATCCAATTAATGCCCGTTTTAAGGGTTCTGCCTTTGCCTTGATTAACAGCGTGTTGTATGACCTCGCAAATAGGAATAGCGTCTGCCTGTGCAAAAATACTGCTGTATTGCTCACTTGAGCCATCGTTAACGACAACTATTTGAGTAGCACCTAAATCGGCGAGTTGTTTAATCAATACGACTAACTTTGAATCTGCTTTATAGGCGGGTATTAAAATTATATATGACAATATTGTCTCCTCTTAATTCTAGCGAATTTTGATGAGTTTATACGGTCCATCGAGATTAGTGTAGGTAAAAATGGGATTAAATTTTCCTTCAGTTAATTGTGCATCGAGATATTGAATGAGTTTGTTTTTATTAGAATCTCCATTGCTGTAAGGAGTCAATAAAATGTAGGCAACATCCGCTGCTTTTAGCTTATCAATAGCCATTGCATCGTTATTGTAGAGCAACCGATAATGCTCCGATAGGTCTGGTAAAAATCCAAAGAATAGATAATCTGTAACAAGAACCTCTCCATTTTTTCCATTTTTAGAGAAATAGTCATATAAACGTTCATTAAGATATGGATCACCTAATTGTTTTTGTTGCTGTATATGATTTATTTCTATGCTTTTAGTCTCAATTTGTCTATTTAAATGATAAAGACCAGCGATTATAAGAATTGTAAAAATAATTGATTTTGCATTTTTTAATTGAGGAGAAAAAAAATCAGCAGGTAAATCGGTGGTTTTAATTTTGATAAATAATTTATCGACTCCGTAGCCCGCTACAAAAGCTAATATTGGTATTGATAAAGCAGCGTTACGCGTATCGTAAGAAAAGAAAACCGCCCATAAAAGCAAATAGGGCAGAAATGCCATAAGAAATAAAATACGCTGTAATCGATGGCAACACGCGTAGAAAGAAAAACCTAACAAAGATAAAAATACTAACTTCCCTCCAAACATATAAAGATATAGGTAAAGAGCGGGGATTACTCTGTTAATATAACTATGATTTTTATGCAGACGAAGATTGGATGTAACATAGCTTATTTCAGAGGTACTTTTTCCGTGACTAATATTATATTCAACGAGCATATAAAATGGTGCTACGACAAGCAATGCTAAAGTTAAATATATTATAAGGTATTGTGTTATTTTTCCTTTAGGAATCAGCCTTTTTTCCTTATTTAAAAGTAATACAATAGCAGGGTATATAACAACCATAAATAACCCTGCTTGCTTGGTAACTGCCGAAGCAACCACAAATAAAGAACCAAAGAGTATAAAACTACGCGTTTTATTATCTGAAACTCTGTCTTCCATTGCCAGTAAAATACACAGGATTGCTGACCAAGAAAAAAAGGCAATAGCTCCATCCGCCATGCCGTCTGTCCATTTATATTTTGATAAGGCAAAAGAAAAAATAATAGCCGTTATAAACCACGATATATTGCGCTGGCGAAGACCTAATAATATTTGCGTAATCATCATTGCAAGTAGAAAAATAGGCATAATGGCCCTAGGCATAAATTGCCAATTTACGCCAGTAATTACATAGGTCATTGACCAATTAGCAGGTATCAGCAGTGGATAATGATAGGTGTCCAAAGGAAAAGCATTGTTTGCCAATACAGTCGCCCAATGATTCCATGAAACTACAGAATCCCAGAATTGAAAAATGTTACCAATATTGTTGAGAGCCTCATGTAATAGAAAAAATAAATATATAAAAGCAATAACAATGATGGCTAAACCTATTTTACCATAACTGCTAATATAATTATTAAAATAACCTTCACTTGTTATATCACGAAAATAATCCATACCTATTCTAGGTATAGGATTTACTTTAGTCTTATTAATTCGTAGTAATGCAAATAAAACTCCTATCTCAAAAACAAATATTCCTATTACAATAATTTGAGTATATAGCCCAAGAGATATTAATATAAATACAATTAAATAATTACAAAGAAGGCTTAAGCCAAAAGAGAAAGTTAATGTTGTTTCCAAATTTAAATATTTGCGATGCAACAACAATAACAATATAAATCCAGGAAAAAAACAGGTTTGAATAAGTGCTATTAAATGTAAAATAATCATTGCTAATTTATCCGTTAAATAGATTGATGCTAAAAAGCATGGTTGTTACTTCAAGTCACACGATTACCCACAACTCAATCAACGCAATAAGATGCACCATATAAGATTAAGCCCTGTAAATACTCTGTTCAAAATCAAGCCTATTTTGCTAACAATGCTCATTAATTTTCAGTCACTGGTAAGGCATAAAAACGGGAGTTATCTAAAGGTTGGTTGTGTTTTAACATCCCGTGAATAGCATGTAGCAGTTTGCGCATGATAAATATTGATGGTTTGATAAGAATTTTCATCAATTCCCAAACCGACTAGAATTCTTGTTTTCTCAACGGATTCAATCGCAGAATAAAGCTGGTAAAAACCACTCGCTCTAAAATAACCGACTAATACATCAAATAACTGAGTATCTTTTAAAGTCGTTTTAAATCTGTCTAATAGGGTGTGATTTTCCTCATTGGTAAAAAATGTTAAATCAGTATCTGGCTTAGACATGAAGTAATTCACCAGCATACAATAGTTCAAATTTATCGCCTAAATCACGGTTATCGTTAGCTGTTTGTATCGATTCTTCTAGTAAGTCTGTCATGTGATTTAGTGCTTTGGCTTTGTAAGTGAGGTGAATTGTAGCGTTCTTTTGTGCTTACGCATCTATGTCTTTTAGGTAACACCAGTAACACCTAAAAAACAGCCTAAGATATAAATTTATTTTTCAAAACTTTTTATGGCGCGTTAGTTTTCAAAGTGTCCAGATAATCCGCCCATTCTTGCATCATCTTTTTACGTTCTGGCAAGTGTGCAGCTCTATTATAAGCGCGTCCGTTCGGGTCTCTGACTGCATGGGCTAATTGATGCTCAATAAAATCAGGTCGAAACCCTAGCACTTCATCTAGGATTGTACGCGCCATTGCTCTAAAGCCGTGTATGCTCATTTCAGATTTATCAAACCCCATACGCCGTAATGCTGCCAACAACGCCACATCTGACATGGCGCGTGATCCATTCGGTGTTCTTGCCGATGGAAATACAAAACGCCCGTTTCCTGTTAATGGCTTTAAGTTAGTTAGAATCTCAATAGCTTGTCTGGATAGTGAAACAATGTGCTGTGTGTTAGTCTTGGTGACTAAATAACGCCATTCTTTAGCATCAAGGTCAAGATGAGACCATTCAGTCTGTCTTAACTCATTGGGTCGTACAAATACCAGCGGTGCAAGTTGTAACGCTGATTTAACAACAAACGAACCACTATAAACATTAATGGCGCGTAAAAGTGGGGCTACCTGTTGCGGGTCAGTCATTGAGGCAAAATGTCCACCATTAACAGCGGTCAACGCGCCTTTTAATGATTGGCTTATGTCTCGTTCTACGCGCCCACTCGCTTCGGCATATCTAAAAACCTGCCCACTGGTTTGCAAAGCTCGATGTGCTGTCTCTATGGCGTTTCTACTTTCAATACGTTGTAATACTTCGAGCAACTCAGGTGCTTGTGTGCCGCAAGCCAAGGGAACAAGTCACGCTTTAATAGTGCTAGGGTTCGCTTTTGGTGGCTCTCTGACTTGTTAAGCATTTTCTTTTCGTACCACTCCAACGCTACATACTCGAAACTGTCAACGACGGTTAATCCAGCATCAATGCGTTTTTTGTTTTCAGCGGTCAACCGTTGCTCTGCCTTTGTCTCTTTTCTGGCTTTGCTAGAGTCAATACCATTTGCATTTTGGTTACGCGCTTCCTCAACTTTACGTCTAGCATCGGCTAAACCTGTAGCAGGATAAACACCAATCGATAAAGTTTTGCGCTTATTTTCGATAGTGTAATCAAATCGCCACCACTTCGCGCCATTGGGTTTAATGAGCAAATAGAGACCGCCACCATCATTAAGGCGTTTGTCTTTGTCGATAGGTTTTGCGTTGCGGATAGTGACATCGGTCAGTAATTCTTTAGCCATTGCAGTAACTCTGTGGTCAGTAACAGTAAAAATAAGCTATTACTGTAAAACTTACTGCATAAAGTGTCGAGTGTTACTGCATTTCTTTGAACTTCGTTGAACAATAAAAAACCCGCTAAGTCTTGTAAATTGCGGGTTTATGTACTTCTTTGCATCTTATTGACTCAGTGTTTGGTCGGAACGACAGGATTTGAACCTGCGACCCCTTGTCCCCCAGACAAGTGCGCTACCAAGCTGCGCTACGCTCCGATTATTGTGTGGTGATTTTTTGAACAGGATTGTGAATACAATCCCTAGTGAAGCAAGAGGGCGGATTATACAACATCCACCCTATTTTTGTCGCTTATTTTAGTAATTCTAAGATGTCTTCGAGATCAGCGACCATTTGGTGGATTAGCTGTTTGGTGATGGTGGCATTGTCTTTGTTGTCATCACTGCTTAAATGCGCTCGTGCGCCGCCGATGGTGTAGCCTTGTTCGTAGAGTAGTGAACGAATTTGCCGTATCATTAATACATCATGACGCTGATAATAACGGCGATTACCACGTCGTTTTATCGGGCTGAGTTCGGTGAACTCTTGTTCCCAATAACGCAACACATGAGGTTTGACTCCGCACAATTCGCTGACTTCACCAATAGTGAAATAGCGTTTTGCGGGGATGACTGGCAGATCATTATTACTCGGATCCAACATACGCTTCTACTCGGGCTTTTAGTTTTTGACCTGAACGGAATGTTACCACACGCCGTGCTGTAATGGGTATTTCTTCGCCTGTTTTTGGATTTCGTCCAGGGCGACTGCTTTTATCACGCAGTTCAAATTTACCGAATCCAGATATTTTTACTTGTTTTCCTTGTTCTAGGGAGCTTTTGATTTCTTCAAAAAAGAACTCTACCATGTCTTTTGCTTCGCGCTTGTTTAAGCCTAGCTCGTCAAATAAGCCTTCTGCAAAATCTGCTTTTGTTAATGCCATGAATCAATCTCTCAATTTTGCGCCCGTGTTTCGGGTCAGTGTGTCTAACAACGTGCTAACTATAGCATCTATTTCTGAATCTGTAAGCGTTTGTACGTCATTTTGTAAGGTTATGCTCAATGCTACGCTTTTACAGCCTTCTGCTACGCCTTTACCACGATAAATATCGAAAATAACCACATCTTGTAGCGTGGGTTCATTGCTGTTTTTAATACAATCTACAAGTTGATTTGCGCTGATGTCGTCATTGACTAATAAAGCTAAATCGCGGCGCACAGACGGGTATTTGGACAGTGATTTGAATTTAGCAGGCGTTTTATTTAATACCAAATCTTGCGCTAACTCAAATAAAAATACTTGGCTGTCAAAGCCCAGTTGTTTTTCCAGATTAGGATGCAGCATCCCTAACCAGCCTAGACTCTGCCCGTCTTTGTTGATGATTTCAGCGGTTTGGTATGGGTGCAAAGCGGTTTGTTCAGCGGGGATAAATTGCGCTTCACAGCCTGTTAAGCCGAATAAGGCTTCTACATCGGCTTTGACATCAAAGAAGTCCAATTTGCGGGTTTTTTCGCCCCATTGTTCGGTGTACGCACTGCCTAAGGCTAAGCCTGCGAGCATTTTTTCCTGTTGAGTTTCACCATCTTTCTGCACAAAACGTAAGCCTGTTTCAAATAAACGCACGCGGGTTTGTTGGCGGTTGGTGTTATGCAAAGCCGCTTTAATTAACCCACACCATAAAGTGGTGCGCATCACTGCCATATCGGCAGAAATAGGATTTTTTAAGCGTACCACTTCATCATTGGGTGCGATAATTTTTTGAATTTCTTCATCGACAAAGCTGTAGGTGATGGCTTCTTGATAACCTCTATCGACGAATAAATCTTTCACGCGGTCGAGTTCCAACACGCTTTCAGTGGCTAAACCTAATTGCGAACGCATGAGTAAGCTAGTGTTAGGCAGGTTGTTATAGCCAACAATGCGGGCAATTTCTTCGATTAAATCGGCTTCGATAGCGATGTCAAAACGAAAGCCTGTTGGTTTGACTTTCCAGCCGTCGGCTAGTGTTTCTACATCAAGACCTAAACGTTGAAAAATCGACACCACGCGCTCATCGGGAATGGCAATACCTAAGGTTTTTTCTAAGCGTGATTTTCTTAACAGTACGGCATCACGGTTAGGTAATGTGGCTTCTGTAGTCACTTCGGTGATTGCACCGCCGCTACCGCCTGCAATATCGACAATCAATTGTGAGGCGCGTTCGATAGCGCGGGCTTGCAAGGTGAAATCTACGCCACGTTCAAAACGGTGTGATGAATCGGTGTGCAAACCATATTGCCTCGCTTTACCTGCAATCGTTAGTGGGGTAAAAAATGCGCATTCTAAGAAAATGTCTTGCGTGCTATCGCTCACCGCTGATTCACTGCCACCCATGACACCTGCTAAAGCAAGGGCTTGAACATTGTCGGCAATGACTAAGGATTCAGTGTCGAGTTTGATGGTTTGCCCATTTAATAACGCCAATTCTTCATCGGCTTGCGCATAACGCACGGTGATACCGCCTGTTAATTTATCGGCATCAAAGGCGTGTAGCGGTTGACCTAATTCGATTAACACATAGTTAGTGACATCAACCACCGCGCCTAAACTGCGCACACCTGAACGGCGTAGACGCTCCTGCATCCATAATGGCGTTTCAGCTTGTGGATTAACACCTTTGATTAAACGACCTAAATAACGTGGGCAGGCTTCTGGGGCTAGGACGCTGATGGTTAATGATTCAACGTGAGCAACCGCGCTGTTATCAAACTGCGTTGCCGTCCAGTCCATTTCATTTAATACCGCAACTTCACGCGCAATACCTTCAACACTCAAACAATCCGCCCGATTCGGCGTTAAATCCACTTCAATAATCGAATCATTCAGCGATAAATAGTCACGAATATCCACACCGACAGGCGCGTCATTGGGTAATTCCATTAAGCCGTTAGCATCAGCGGCAAGCCCAAGTTCTTTTTCAGAACACAGCATTCCAAACGATTCCACACCGCGTAATTTGGATTTTTTTATTTTAAAATCTTCGGGTAATACCGCGCCAATCAATGCCGCTGGAATTTTTAAACCCACGCGCACATTTGCCGCGCCACAAACAATTTGTAACGGTTCAGCTTCACCAACATTGACACGGCAAACACGCAATTTATCGGCATCGGGGTGTTTTTCCATTGCCAATACTTCGCCGACCACTACACCGCTAAACACTGCCGCCGCAGGTTCAACTGAATCGACTTCCAAGCCAGCCATAGTAATTTGCGCCACCAATGCGGCGGTATCGAGGGGTGGATTAACGTAACTTCTTAACCACGTTTCACTGATTTTCATAATTTGAATCGCTACTTGCTTAAAAAATAAGCGATTTTATCATGAGATAGAGGTTTGTATGGATTGTTTCAGCATATAAAACGCGGTAAAGGCACAATAAGCGATAGCCGTATTGCGTTGTATGTGATGATAAAACATTTGGCGGAGTACGTTATCGCTATTCCGCTTTACGAGTTGTGTATGGACATTGCCCTCTGGTGACAGCGATTATTCAAAAACGGTGGAGTTTGATTAAAGCAGGGTTATATCCCGAATCATGGGGCGGTGGTGATGCCCCCACGTTTGAGCTAACGGATTTTGGAGAATTCATGATTAAAAATTATCGAAAAAGGCTTGATTTTGAACAGAGTATCTACAGGGCTATTCCGTCTTACGATTTGAATACTGAAAAAAAGACAGGCACATATACATTGCCTGTCCTTTTAGTTTTAAAGAATACCCATCTCACCGTCTGATTCAATACTATCAACCGCTTCATGTCCTGCAATAGCCAGAATATCTTCACCTAACAACGAGCCGCTATAGATATTATCCAAACCTGCCATTGCATATAAACCCATTTGTGCGGCTTGTTCTGGCGCGATTGCACCTGTCACAATAATTTTAAATGGTTTTTTCAGATCAGCGAGACATTGATCTTTTAATGCGTTTTGAATTTTGTTCATTCGGTTTATGCCTTCAAGATTAGCGAATGCTAAAGTCTTATAAAGTTGCTAAATTACAATTGACTAATCCAGCACCATAGGAAGGATCGTTACCCGGTGTGCCTAAATCAGTCGCTGTTGCCATTAATTTGGCTTTAATTTGAGCTGGTGTAAAAGTGGGGAAACGTTGTTTGACTAACGCTGCTGCACCCGCTACATGAGGGCAAGCCATGCTAGTACCGCTCATCAGCTTATAGCCACCTGGAACAGTTGAATTAATGCTCACACCCGGCGCGGAAATACTGACAGGGTTAGCTCCTGGTGGACAACAGGTAGTGCCAGAAGAAGAAAAACTTGCTTTCACTTTGTTAGCATCAACAGCGGCAACCGCAATTGTGCCGAGGCTATTTGCAGGGCTACCTACACAGGGAAATGTCGTTCCTCCGGAATTACCCGCAGCACACACCACCGTGACACCTGCGGCATTAAGCTGAGCTATTGCATTGGTGTAAGCGACACTCTGACAAGAAGGTGATCCCAAACTCATCGAAATAACATTCATGCCATTTTGTCTTGCCCACGCCATACCCGCTAAAATCCAACTGGTTTGTCCACTGCCTGCATCACTTAAAACCTTGACCGCATACAAAGAAGCCATCGGAGCAACACCAACAACACCGATGGTATTATTTCTTGCTCCTATGACACCTGCGCAATGCGTACCATGACCATGACCATCGTTGGATGAAACCACCCCAGGTACAAACGAAACACCGCCAGAAATGACTAAATCAGCATGAGCAGCAATGCCCGTATCTAATACAGCGACTTTAACACCATTGCCTCTATAACCACGCGCCCATGCTTGAGGTGCGTTAACTAAGTTGATATTCCACGGAATCGGTTGTGATGTAAAGATAATAGGCGGAATCAAACTCGTCGCTGATGCTGATGTAGCGGCTGAACCGTGTAATGTCTTAGCATCCGCTAAAATCTTCTGATAAAAATCACTAATGCCTTGCTGATAGCCGCGTTGATAAGATTGTGCTAACAAATCTTGTTGGCTAGCATCAATGAACGGATTTTTTTGCCACGGCTCTGATTCATCATGCAGAAAGTGCATTTCGAGGTCTTCTTCAACTGCCAATACCCGTTTATCATTTTTGTATCGGTCTACGTCGGTTGCTGAAAGCGTCAATGAAGCCGCGCCTAGTCCTTCAAAATGCAGTACGTCAGTTGGTGTTAGCACTGCATCAGTTGCTAATAAGGACACGCCGTCTTGAATGGTATCTTGAGCAATATCCAGAATTTCTGCTGCTGAGTTCTGATCTGTTGTTGAATCGGTAAATGTAATAATGTAACGTTTTTCTGTTTGTTTTTTTGTCATGATTTTTCTCCTAATCTGGTTGATTTACAAGAACTTCAATGCCAATATTTTATTTGCTCAATTCGAGCCTGTCTAGGCTAGCACATCAGCAATAAAAATATCAATGTATTTTAGGTTCTGTTGATATTTACTGCGTACGTTAGGCTAATTTCGCTTAGGTTGGGGGGGGAACACGATAGGATGCGCTGAGGTACGAAGCCCATCAATCGCGAACGATGGGCTTCCCCAGTCTGCCCATTCTAATATAGGCACTGGATATAACTGCACCACATTAAGAGAATAAAATCATGTTAGCTAAATAAGTCAAACCGCTACTTAGCGAAGACGATTATCTGGAAATGGAAAGGGTTAGCAAAATCCGCCATGAATATATTGAAGGCACTATCTACGCAATGGCAAGTGGTTCAAGGTCGCACAATAAATAGCGATGAATACAGGCTTCGCGTTGCATCAACACGTTAAAGGCACGGCGGGTGATGTGTATATGAGTGATGTAAAACTCAAAATTGCTCACTGTCGTAGTCGGGTGGGCAAACTTCTCTATCGTTTACCCACGCGGAACTGTCGAAATGGTGGGCAAGCAAAAAGACGCTTGCCCACCCTACGAAACAGGAATTCTCGTATTAAACACGTTATCTAAAAATCCTAAGTCAGCGCGATAGGTTGGGGTGAGGCACGAACCCCAAAATTTGCACATAGATGTTTGTTTTTGTTGGGTGGTTAGCAAGCTCACCCCAACGCACTAATCAATGAAACTGCTGTAAAAATTTCAGATCATTTTCAAAAAATAACCGTAAATCATTAATGCCGTAACGTAGCATTGCCAAGCGTTCTACACCCATACCAAAGGCAAAACCGCTGTACTGTTCGCTGTCGATATTGACAGCTTTGAACACTTCTGGATGTATCATGCCGCAACCCATGACTTCTAACCAGCCCGTATGACTACACACGCGACAACCTTCACCGCCACACATTACACATTCAATATCGACTTCGGCAGACGGTTCGGTAAATGGAAAATAAGACGGACGGAAACGAACCTGAATATCTTTTTCAAAAAACGCGCGTAAAAATTCATACACCACGCCTTTTAAATCGGCAAAACTCACATCGGTGTCAACCAAAAATCCTTCCACCTGATGAAACATTGGCGTGTGCGTTATATCAGAATCACAACGGTATACTCGACCTGGGGCAATGACTTTTAATGGTGGTGTTTCCGATTCCATGACCCGAATCTGTACGGGTGAGGTGTGGGTTCTTAATACCCGATGTGCGTCAAAATAAAAGGTGTCGTGCATAGCGCGGGCGGGATGATGCGCGGGAATATTTAAGGCTTCAAAATTGTGATAATCATCTTCAATTTCAGGTCCTTCGACCACTTGAAAACCCACACTGGCAAAAATTTTATTGATGCGTCTAAGCGTGGTGGTGACAGGATGCAAACCAGCTACAGCTTGTCCGCGACCTGCTAACGTGACATCTATGCGTTCACTGGCTAGTCGTGCAGTTAGTGCCGCTGATTCCAATTCGGTTTTTTTGGCTTCCAGTTGCGTTTGAAAACTGTCTTTGGCTTGATTAATCACTTGCCCAACGGTACGGCGTTGTTCTGGATCAAGTTTACCGAGTTCTTTCATTTGTTCGGTAAACAAGCCTTTTTTACCTAAATAATGCACACGCACGGCATCAAGCTGTATCAGGTCGGAGGCAGCAGCAAGCTCTTGTAAGGCTTGTGCGAGAAGTTCATCTAAGGATGTGGACATAGTGTGTGTCGCTGTGTGTTAAAAAGCTGGCAATTTTATCATGAGATTGCAAAATGAGCGTCACAGAACACGCGTGTTCAATAATTCTCATGATGACACTAAGCAGCCATATAAAAATGTAAAACAAAGGAATACCAGATATTTTATTTTTACGGTATTCTTACTTAAATATCAATCGCTAATAACGTCTTTTTGTTTTCAGCAACAATCCATTAATAATATGAGGTGAGTTATGAATACCCCAAAAAAATCGATTATCGTTTCTTTATTGCTTAGCTTTTTTTTGGCAATGCCCGTTTTGGCGGTTGATAAAGCAGCAGGTGAACAAAAATCTGCTAACTGTACAGGTTGTCACGGCACAAAAGGTGAAGGTAATACACAATTTCCTAGTTTGGCCGCTCAGCAAGCGACTTATATCGTTATTCAATTGAAAGCATTTAAGGCGGCAAGCCGTACTAATCCTATCATGCAGCCTATTGCGGCGGATTTGAGTGATGCGGACATGGATAATTTGGCGGCTTATTTTTCTAGCCTACCTGCGGTTAAAGCGGGCGGTGATGCTACCTTGGCTAAAGCAGCGCAAACTAAGGCGGTGATGTGCATGGGTTGTCATGGTGAAAACGGCGTGGGTAATGGACAATTTCCCCGATTAGCAGGTCAACATCCTGATTATTTGGTTAAGCAATTAACCAGCTTTAAAGAAGGTTCGCGCAAAAATAGTTATATGCAGGCAATTGCAGGATCAATTTCTGAAGAGGATATTAAGGCGTTAGCGGCTTATTTTGGCTCTTTATAATTTCTGGGCGTAGCTAAGCAACCGCTCATACTTCGACGAACTCGGTACGAACACTTTAATCTACTTCCTTCCTAGTTAATTTTTAAAGTAGAACAACGGATAACATCCCTTCAAGGGATGTTATCCGTGCAATTCTATTTTGTCATTCCGTCAGTTTCATTAAAAGTTGATTTTAAAATAAATCGACTTATAGTTGCTCAACTAAAACAGTAACCGATAGGTATTTTTATGCAGCATTTTCGTCTTTCTTTTATCGTAACAGCAATTTGTTTAGCCGCCGCGCTTTTTTGGGGTGGATTAATGGGCGCGTTTATCGCCATTATTCTAGGTGTTTTGGAAGTCAGTTTATCATTTGATAACGCAGTAGTGAACGCCTCTATCCTAAAGCGCATGGATGAACGTTGGCAACAATACTTCCTAACCTACGGTATTTTAGTCGCGGTATTTGGTATGCGTTTAATATTTCCTATCGCTATCGTCTCTGTCGCCACAGGCATGGGCTTTTTGGGCGTGGCAGATATGGCATTACATAATCCTATGGTGTATGCGGAACATTTAAATAATGCCCACGTTGAAATTGCCGCCTTTGGTGGAATGTTCTTGCTGATGGTATTTTTCTCTTTTATTTTTAATGATAAAAAAGAATTGCATTGGCTAGGCTATATCGAAGAAAAATTATCAGATTTCGGTAAACTCGAATCTATCGAGGTAATACTATCATTGGGATTATTACTGCTGATTAATCATTGGCTACCCGAACCCATCCGTTTTGAAGTGTTAATGGCGGGTGTCGGCGGAGTGATGTTATACGTTGTCGTTGGCAGTATGGCGGCTTTATTTGAAGATGAAGAAGAAGGTGAAGAACTTGCCAATGCCTTAAAAAAGGGCAGTATGATGAGTTTTTTATACCTTGAAGTGTTAGACGCATCGTTTTCATTTGATGGTGTTATCGGCGCGTTTGCGATTACTCAAGACGTGGTCATCATCATGCTAGGTTTGGCGATTGGTGCAATGTTCGTGCGGAGTTTAACTGTCTACTTAGTGCGTCAAGGCACGTTGGATGAATATGTGTTTTTAGAACATGGCGCACATTACGCCATTGGCACACTAGCGGCTATCATGTTAATCAGCATGGTTCATGAAATTCCAGAAGTTATCACTGGTTTAGTGGGTGCGGTATTAATCGCGCTATCGGTTTATTCCTCCATTTTATATAAAAGACAAAATGCTGCATAGCGGCTAATACACGGTAAAGTTGGATTTTACATACCAAACCCAACTTTACCACGTTGTGTGTAAGCGCGAATAAATTCGCACTTACTTACAGCAATCACACATTCTTTGCAGCTGCTTCCTGACGACGCTTTTCAAGTAGCGCGAAATCTTTTACCTTTTTCTCACCCAGATACGACCACGCATAGCCTTCTTGTATCATAGTTTCATTGATTGAGACAGAATCATTGCCAGTGTATAACCAGCCAAGAATTCTGCCAAATTTCTCGGTGCTATCGGGTTTTTCAGTTTTAATACGGATGTTCTCAGCGTCTTTTAATCTAGTTTTTAACCATTCTTTAGCTTCCAAGCCAAGTTTTTTTTCGTAAATATCTTTAGTGCGACTTTCAGGCGTATCTATGCCTGCCAGACGAACCATCTTATGAATGGCGACATCAAATCCTAAATCAATGTCTATTTCAATAGTGTCACCATCGACTACTCTATATAAGCGCGATACTTTGTATTCATACATGAGCTATTCCTGTTTTGTGGGTGCAGACTGATTTTTCAAACTACTTTTTACTTCAGGCGGCATATAATTTTCATCATGCTTGGCTAATACTTCTTCGGCAATAAACACGCCTTTGTCATTGAGTTTGCCATGCGCGACAATGCCCTGACCTTCACGAAATAAATCGGGCAATATGCCAGTGTATTCAACCGTGACTTCTTTGCTAAAGTCGGTGAGTTTAAATCGTACCATCATGCCATCATTCGGGCGTTCGACTGTGCCTTTAATCACCATGCCACCTAAACGAAACAGCGCGTCTTTGGGAGCTTTACCATCGACAACATCGGTGGTAGAAAAAAAATACATCAAGTTTTCATTAAACGATTTAAGGGCAAAGGCAGTGGCAATACTCGCACCGATAACCATTAAACCGATGAGTATTAAGCGTTGTTTTCTAGCAGGTTTCATTTTTCTAACCGTTGTTGCTTAAGAGATAAAGAGCGTAAAAGTTGTTTGCGTTGCCAGATTGGAATAATGATATTGGCAAGCAGGACAACCAATGTCAAGCCATAAGAAGTCCACACATAAAAGGCATAACCGCCCATTGCCAAAAATTCAGCTAAGCTGTTAAAAGTCATGGTTGCTTCTCCAGTAACAGGGTTTTCACCCATTGCGCATTGCGTTCACGCTGTAATAATTCGACTCGCGCCCGTTGCAACATGGCGATGACATAATACATTTTAAAGGACAATGCCATTAATAACAGCGGTACTAGCATAGTGACATGAATTGACGGTTTATCCATTTTAGTCACCGTCGGGCCTTGATGCAGGGTATTCCACCATTCGACTGAATAATGAATAATGGGAATATTAACCACGCCGACTAACGCTAAAATCGCTATTGCTTTGGAAGCGACACGCTTATCATCTATCGCGCCATACAAACCAATCACGCCCAGATACAAAAACAATAAAATCAGTTCGGAAGTCAGGCGTGCATCCCACACCCACCACGTTCCCCACATCGGTTTACCCCATAATGAGCCAGTGACTAACGCAATAAAGGTAAAACTTGCACCAATCGGCGCACTGCTAATTGTAACGACTTCCGCCAATTTAATGCGCCATATTAAGCCAATACCGCCAGCAACTGCCATGACGATATAAATAAACAGCGACATCCACGCGCTAGGCACATGAATATAAATAATGCGATAACTATCACCTTGCTGATAATCAGAGGGAGCTAAATACAAACCGCCATATAAACCAGCGGCGGTTAATAACACAAAAATCACCACTAGCCACGGCATTAATTTTTCGCTAAGCGCGTAAAAATGCGGTGGTGAAGCCATGCGGTGAAAAAAACGAACGACAGGGTCTGGAATTAAAAACATGAGGTATCAATAAGGTTTAGAGTAAAAATATGAAATTGCAGGCGAATTTTCTTGCCCAACCTAGACGGTGTTAGTTAAGCCGTCGCTACTATTGCATTATAACGTAACAGCATTTTGATTTTTGCTGAAATTAAGACCTTCGATGTTTTTAAAACCACGAAGGTTTGAGTTATTTATACACGCCAACTTGTTGCTAACAACTTACTGTTATTTAATTTGCTCAATAATGCCATCCAGTTCTTCTAAGCTGGAATAGGCAATCACTACTTTTCCCGTGCCGTTGTCTTTGTGATCGATAACCACTTTTGCGCCGAGTTTAGCAGTTAAATCGTCTTGTAAACGCACAGTGTCATGGTCTATCACTTTTACTTTAGCTGGTTTTGGATCTAACTGTAATTCTCTAATCAAACGTTCAGCCGCCCTGACGGTCAAGCCGTCTTTGACTATTTTACGCGCTGCTTCGATTTGCTTATTACCATCCAAAGCAAGCAAAGCGCGGGCGTGTCCCATGTCTAACTGCTTATTAATTAACAGCGTTTTTACCTCAGACTGTAAGTCGATAAGTCTTAATAAGTTGCTGACGGTAGCGCGAGATTTTCCAATAGCATCAGCGATTTGTTGATGAGTCATGGAGAATTCTTCCAATAAGCGTTTTAGCGCGTCGGCTTCTTCTAACGGATTAAGGTCTTCGCGTTGAATATTTTCAATTAGCGCGATTGCCATTGCCGCGTGGTCATCAACGTCCTTTATCACCACGGGTACTTCGGCTAAGCCCGCTAATTGTGCGGCTCGCCAACGGCGTTCACCTGCGACAATTTCGTATTGATTGTGAGCGATGGAACGCACTACGATAGGTTGAATAATGCCTTGAGCTTTAATCGAATTAGCTAACTCTTGCAATTTTTCTGGATTAATATCTTTGCGCGGCTGATATTTACCACGCTGTAGATATTCGATGGGTAGCGTTTCTAGGGCATGATGTCTTTCTTGAGTCGTGGAAACATCGCCTAACAAAGCGTCTAATCCGCGCCCAAGTCCACGTTTTTTTACATTCATAATGTTGGTTTGTCTATGTTGAGAGTGCGCACCAGTGTTTCAAAGTCATCCAGCAAGACTTTTAAAGCTTCGGCTTCTTTAATCAAATTGGTGTTTTCTGTTTGTATCGCTTTGACGAGTACGGTAGTTGAGCTAAGTTGCGTTATTTCTTGAGTAGAAACATCGATTAACAAAGCTTCCAGCCCACGACCTAAGCCACGTTTTTGCGCAGTCATGATTGTTCTTTTTTCAGCATTTCGCGGACTAAGGCAATATATGCCAACGCACCACGCGAGGATTTATCGTAGCTTAACACGGGCAAACCATGACTGGGGGCTTCGGCCAAACGAATATTTCTGGGTATGCAAGTCTGAAATACTTTATCACCAAAATAGCGCAATAATTGCTCAGACACGTCTTTAGTCAAACGGTTTCTGTCATCGTACATGGTGCGCAAAATACCTTCCAAATGTAATTTTGGATTCACAGTATCCTGAATATTTTTCAGCGTGGTCATTAACGCCGATAAACCTTCCAGCGCGTAATATTCGCATTGCATCGGAATTAATAAACTGTCAGCGGCGACCATTGCGTTCAGCGTCAGCATATTTAAAGACGGAGGACAATCAATCAAAATAAAGTCATAGTTAGCTTTTATCGGCAATAAGGCATCGGCTAACCGTTGTTCTTTACGCGTAGCCTGCATTAATTCGACTTCGGCAGCGGTCAAATCTGAATTACCCGCTATTACCGAAAAACCAATAGCGGGTAGTTCAATAATAGTTTCACTTGCTGGCACCGATGCCATTAATAATTCATAACTGGAATGCTGAATATCATGTTTATCGATACCACAACCCATAGCCGCATTGCCTTGTGGATCAAGGTCTACAAGCAATACGCTGCGTTTAGCGGCTGCCAACGATGCCGCAAGATTGACACTGGTTGTTGTTTTTCCTACGCCACCTTTTTGATTGGTGACGGCAATGACTTTGCCCACGTTTTTACCTCAGACGAATGGTTTTTACTTTAATGGCGGCTATTTTAACGGATTTTTGTCATTGCCGTGCGTGGGATATATAGCACCTAAATTGTGGAAGCGTTAAAAGTATCAATATGATGCGTCAGCTGTGATTTTTTGCTGAATTGCAAAGTTTAAAGACCGTGTAATAATCAGTCAGTAATAGTTGGCTGAAATATTAAAAATATGCCAAAATGAAAGCCCCCATTAAGACTAATAATAATTAGAAAATAGGACAAACATCATGTATCCCCCGTCAAAACACAATCGTAAGCCGTTATTGATAGTAAGTTTTTGTCTTTTATCTGGATGTTCGGCACTTAATGTTCACAACGATGACAAAGGCGATATTTGCTATACATGGCGAAGTCAATTAAGAGATTCAGAACACTATTACACGCAATCGGTTGTTGAAGGTGCTGTCATTGGCGGACTTATCGGTGCTGGAACAGGGGCATTGGGCGCATTAATAGGCGGTGGTAACGTTGGTACAGGTGCGTTGATAGGCGGTGGTGTCGGTGCAGTTGCTGGCGGCGTGGGCGGTTATTATAACGCCAAGCAGAAAGATATAGCCGATGAACAAGCATTAGCGGCATCAGTACGCAACGACATTCTTGCCGCAAATGGTGAAATTGATAGAACGTCATTGGCATTTGCCAAACTGCGTGATTGCCGTTTTGCAGCTGCCGAACGCATAAAATCAGAGTATAAAGCTGGGCGTGTACCGCGTGATAAAGCTGTCAAACAACTTGACGATCTAAGACACCAATTCGATGAAGATATTAAAATTGCGCAAGATTTAGGTCTAAAAATGGGAACACGATTGACAGAGTTCCAAGATGCTAACAATAAGATTTTAGACAAAAGCCCCAACGCAAAAGCGATTCTGTATGCTGAAAAAGCCAATACTACTCAAATTACCCCAGAAGTATTTCTAACCAAAGAAGTTAAAAAGTCTAAAAAGAAAACTAAAAAGACCAAAACTACTCCATCACAAAGTGCCACAGTGGTTAGTCAATCCCAAGTCCCTGCCGTAAAGCCCGCTGCTGTTGAAGTAGCGCATGTGACTGAGACTAATCAAATCAAACAAAAAGCCTTCGTCGATCAAATTGATAAAGCAAAAGCTCAAGCCAAAGTGGCTTTTGCTCTGGAAGGCTCTGTCGGTCTGATTACGCCAGAGAGTATGCTCTGTGGACTCTAGTCATCGTCTTTGGATCACCTTTCTTGCCAGTCTAATTGGACTGGCAAGTCTCATTGGGCTGGCTTTTTACTTGGGTTACTTTGACAACAATGGTTTTACTAGCTTGCGTCAAAACACAAGCGTAGCCAGTACCAACGAAGTAAAACAAGCTACGCCAGAAGTATTTGCTTCACCCGCTGTTGCTACAATCGACAGTGTACCTGTTCAAGCAGCTATTAGTCCCGTCGAACCAACAACAGACACGGCAAAACCACTCGATGCACCCGATGAAACTCCTACGCCCAGACCAGAAACAGGTCTACATACTGCTGCAATCAATCAAGTTGCGCTCACCCATGATGGTCGATTACTGACGGTTTCCGATGATAAAACCGCCCGCTTATGGTCAGCGGATATCACAGGCGATCCGCAAGTATTGCGTGTACCCATTGGAGCGCGTAATGAAGGCACTCTGTACACAGTAGCCACTTCGCCAACCAAAAACAGTGCGGTAGTTGGCGGTTCAACAGGTATAGACTGGGATAAAGCGGGGTCGGTGTACGGTTTTGATCTTAACACAGGCAAAATTACAGGGCGTATTACAGGTATTCAAGGCACGATTCGAGTATTAACGTATTCACAAGATGGACGTTATCTGGCTATCGGTTCAGGTTCTGGCTGGTTACGCATTATTGATATTGAAGGCAAATCACTGGCAATGGATGCGTCAATTTGCGAAGACATGCTAGTCGCTGCTAAATTTTTGCGTGATGGTCGTTTAGTCACCGCTTGTTTGGATGGACAACTTCAACTCTTCGATGCAAGTTTTCATCCACAAGCCAACTATAAATTTCCAGAGCAACAACGCCCTTGGCGTTTTGCCGTTTCCCCCAAAGAAGACCAAATTGCGGTAGGCTCTCTGGACGTGGCAAAAATCACCGTTTTTTCTTTAGCCGATTTAAAACCTGTGAATGAATTAACAGGTGATAACCAACAACGTGGCAATCTATCAGTAGTCGCTTGGATAGGTGATTCAATCGCTGGCGCAGGAACTTATGGCAATGCTCAAGGCATCAAATATTTGCGGGTTTGGAATACTGTCAATAAACAAGCCCAAGAATCACCGTTAGCAGAAGATACTGTTACCGACTTAACAGCACTTGCTAATGGCAAATTGGCTTATGTCACCGCAGAGCCAGCTATTGGCATTGTTGATTTAACAGGAACTAAATCAAGCACTCGCAAACGCTCTATTGCCGATTTTAGAGACGCATTTGAAGGTACGTTCGCCGTATCAGAAGACGGTGCGACTGTGGATTTTGGTTTGCAACAAAAAGGACGTAATCCGCTGCGCTTCAATTTAGTCAATCGAACTTTAGTGCATGACTTAGCCGTGCGTACTGATATGCACAAGCCTGTCATCCCTAGCTCATTGATTAATTGGCGCAATACTACGCACACCGCATTAAACTCAACGCCTGTTGCTTTGGATCAAAACGAACAAAGCCGTTCAGCCGCAAGTTTGACTGAAAATGACAGCACTGTCATTGGTGCAGATTTTTCTGTGCAGTATTGGCAAACGGGCAAGCTCATCTGGCATATTGCTGTTCCTAGCTCTGCGTGGGCAGTCAATTTAACTAAAAATGGTCGCTTTGTATTGGCGGCATTAGGTGATGGTACGCTTCGTTGGTACGACACTAAAGATGGACGCGAATTGCTCGCGCTATTGGTCAATACCGATGAACGCTGGATTGCTTGGACACCCGAAGGTTATTTTGACCACAGTGACGGTGCGGCAAGCATGATTGGCTATCATGTCAATCAAGGCAAAAAAGACAGCCCAAAATTCATCTTATCCGAACAAATCCATGAACGCTTTTATCGTCCAGATTTGATAGGCAAAACTATTTTAGAAAACGCGCCACCCACACCTACAGCGACTAATACCAGCGACGCAAAAGAAGTGGTCGCCGAACATCACGCTCCCTCAGTAAGATTAGTCTCTTGGTGTGTACAAGATAAATGTACTGAGGTGAATTCTGTCGATGAAATTCCGCAAACGCGCAGTGTTGATTCAGCAGAAATTAGACTGCGCTTCGCCTTAAAAGATGCGGGCGGCGGTATTGGTAACGTAGTCATCCGCCGTAATAAGGCGACTGTTACCACGCGTACCTTGCGCAGTAGCGAAATGACCAAAAATAGAGCGGCAGAATCTATTATCGAAGAAAAAGTATTATTAGAATCAGGTGATAATTTAATCACCGTAACGGCGTTCGATGCTGACCAAACTATCGATGCGGGTGAAGCAATACGCTTACCCATACACTACGAAGCATCAACCGCACCTGATGCACCAACCTTATACATTGTTAGCATCGGTATCGATCAATATGATGCCGCCGAATTGCCAAAATTGGATAATGCAGTCAACGATGCCAAAGGCATTATTGATAGCTTAGTCAGTAGTACCAGCGGTTTATTTGCTGCTGTCAAACCTGTCGCGCTATTGAATGAACAAGCTGGATTGAGCAAAATAAAACAGGCGTTAACACAGATTGGCAAAGACGCAAAACCTAATGATTTAGTGGTTTTATTTCTAGCAGGTCATGGTATTTCCATAGACGGGCGTTATTATTTTATGCCGCATGACGCAAAATTAAGCGGTAATATCAAAGAACAAGTGAAAGCTACTTCGCTTACACAAAAAATGCTATCTGATTTACTATCCGCCTTACCAACGTCTCGTGTAGCGGTGTTGATAGATTCTTGTAACGCAGGAGCTTTTGCCGTCATGGGTAGCGTGGTACAAAATTCTTCACGCGAACGGGCGTGGACGGGGTCACTTGCCCAAAACACAGGGCGATTTGTCTTAGCTGGAACAAGTACAGAGCAAGAAGCACTGGATGGCATTAATGGTCACGGCGTTTTTACGGCGGTGTTATTGGAAGGGCTAAGCGGCAAGGCGGATCAAGAAGTGGGTGGAAATAACGATCATCGCATCAATATTTTCGAATTACAAAAATACACCAGCCAACGAGTTCCTGAAGAAGCACATAAAATTTCTCCCACACACGCTCAAAATGTCAGTGGATTTTTTGCGGGGTCTGAATTTTTTGATCTTACGGTATCGAAACCCTGAGTGGTGATTAAAAAAGTGCGATGAAAATTCGAGTGCTTGAGCGATAAAGGAGTCAAAAAACAGGGGTTTTTCCCGTGAGATTATTGCCACTTGACTATTAATTTATAATCCTTGTGCTACTATTTCAACACGCCTAAAGGAACGATGAGAGTCTAAATGAATACGCCATTCCCCCCATTTTCACAAAAGCTATTGGTCATGACCCTATCCGTTGCTTTGGGTATTGATTTCTCGTCTGTTGCCAATGCGGTATCTGTTATCACGATGGATGGTACGACTGGGGCGAATATTGCTGTACCACCTACTCCTCCTACTCCTACTCCAATTACTCCAACGGGTACAACATATATTATCGATGGAGTCGCTAATGGCACAATAAACGGTTCTAATTTGTTTTTTAGTTTTAGTAAGTTCGGTATAGCAGCGGGAGACACAGCACTCTTTCAGTGTCCTAGTGGTTGTGCAGGAGTAACTAACGTGATTAGCCGTGTGACAAACGGAGCAACTCCGTTAAATTTTGCGCTTAATACTTCTAATCTTCTCGGTACGCTTACTTCTACCATAGGAACCGCTAATTTTTGGTTTTTTAATCCAGATGGTGTGGGGGTCAGTGGGGCAATCAATGTTCCTGTATCCGCAAGTTATTTTATTAGTAACGCCAATAGCTTGAGTTTCAGTGACGGTACATTTTTTCGGACTGGAAACCCAACCCCAGTCCCGCCAGCCTCTACACTCAGTGCTGCCACACCGACAGCTTTCGGTTTTCCTACTACTCAAGCCGTTAGCACTGTCTCCCCACCAGCCGCCCTCAATCCTGCTATACTTCCTATCACGTCTATAGGTGATATCACTTATCCATCCCCGATCATTATCAAAGGTACCAATACTCCACCACCGCCTATTCTTACACCAGTAACAGTACCCCCAATAACGCCAACAGTACCAACAGTACCAACAACGGAACCAGTACCACCAGCAGTTGTTATTGAAGCTCCTCCGTTACAAATATCACCACAAGGCGATATTTCTATGGTAGTGGCAACTCAACCTGTTCTAACAGTCGCTATTCCGCCCTTGCCTAAAAGTATGAACCCCTGTAATAGTGATGGTCAAAGTACGTTAATTTCTAAGGGCGTAGCCAATTATGTTCCCCAAGCTAGCTCTCAAGTACCTCAATCAATAGTGGGAACGACAGCGGGAACAACGTCTTTAGCATCAATAGAACAAACACCGCCTTCAACCTCGAATGAAGAATCGGACGACTGCTTGTAAGGAATGCCATGAAAACACATTATAAAAATCGTTTGCTCGTCCTATCAAGTCACAATGTTTTCGCTGTGCATTCGGTGAGCATCATAACGGCTCTTGCGAGTTGCTGTATAACAACGGTAGCGATGAGTGCGCCAAATTTTTCTGCGGTGGGTAACGCTATTTCTGGTCAGGGTTTACAGTCGCCGAATGCTGTGATTGTCAATAATCCAAGCAATCCCAGTCAAAAAGCCCTGAATACACCTGACTATCGCCCGCACAAATCGAATGATGGTTTTGTTTTGCCTCCTGCGCCAAAAGCATTACCAGCACCCGAAGGTGGGCGAGTGTCGCTAAAGACCATCACGTTTACGGGTAATACCGTTTTTGGCAATGATGTGCTGCAAGAAATTGCTCGACCTTTTTTAAATCGTTCATTAACCGCCCGCGATTTAGAAGAATTACGCAGCCGCATTAACACAGCCTACGTTGATGCGGGGTATATTAATTCTGGGGCGATTATTTCCCCACAATCAGCCGCCAGCGGTATATTACAGATTAAGATCATCGAGGGGAACTTAACTGAAGTGCGTTTGGAAGGCATGGGACGACTGCGTAAAGACTATATTCGTGATCGACTACTCGTTGGTGCGGGGTCGCCGCTTAATTTTAAAAATTTGCAGGAAAAGTATCAGTCATTACTGAACGACCCATTAATTGAACGCTTAAATGGCAGTCTTCTACCAGGAAAACACTCAGGCGAGAGTATATTGACGGTAAAAGTGACTAGGGCGCGTCCTTACCAACTCTATGCGGATGCCGACAATTACACGACACCCGTAGTGGGTGGTTACACAGGGCGTGTCGGTGGCTGGGTAGACAATCTGTCGGGCTTTGGTGAACGTCTTGATGCCAATTTTATAGTCACTGGTGGTTCATTGGGTGGTGATGTGGGCATTGATGTACCGCTGAATGCTTATGACACCCACGCGACTTTTCGTTATAGCAATAGCAGTTATTCGCTGATAGAAAAACCTATTAATCAATTAGACATAAAGACCACAGTTGTCGGTTATGACGGTGGCTTGAGTCAGCCTGTTTATCGTAGTGCAGGGATTGAATTAAAAGCAGGTGTCAATTTTTCAGTGCGTGAAAGCAATTCAACAATACTAGGTGAACCTTTCTCTTTTACTGAAGGCTTACCTTTGGGTGTGGGTAAGACAAAAGTTACCGCGTTACGGCTTTGGCAGCAATATATACAACAGGGTGAGAATAATGTATTTGTCGCCCGTTCGACGTTTAATACGGGATTGAATGCACTAGGTGCGACTATTCAAAATGATAATTTACTGCCCAGCGGCGAATTTTTCAGTTGGCTAGGACAATCGCAATACAGTCATCGTGTCATGGATAATGGCGCGCAAGTTGTCTTAAAAGGCGTGGTACAACTGGCAGCAGACCCGCTGTTACCACTAGAGCGTTTTGCTGTGGGTGGCGTGTACAGTGTGCGTGGTTATCGAGAAAATTTTTATGTCAGAGACAACGGTTTTAGCACAGGATTGGATTTTCGCTACCCGCTATTTGGTGGTGAACCCAAAGCTGAACACAGTCTATTTTTAATTCCTTTTATGGATTATGGTGGTGCGTGGAATAATCCAACTCAATCAAACACAGCCCCAAAAAAAGATTACCTAAATTCAGTAGGGCTTGGGCTGAACTGGCATTACAGTCATGTGAATACTGAGTTTTTTTGGGCGCATGATGTTGCTGGGGTCAAAGCAGGCGGACATAATATTCAAGACGATGGTATTCATTTTAAAGTAGGCTTAGTTGCGTTTTAATTTAGGAAATATACTCATGGAAAAATTATTTCTCTTAGTCATACTGGCTTTTTTAGCAGTAAACCCGCTATTGCTTGTCGTTGCCGCGCCACTTGAAAAACAAACAACCAGTAATCGTGAACCCTCCGCTGACTTTAAAAAAAAACTGGTATTGGGTGAAAGCTACCGTGACCAAGGTAATTATGTGTTGGCGGCAAATCAGTTTGAGGCTATCAAAGCGCAAGCTGAAAAAAATGGCGATAAATTAACCCAAGCAATGGCAACCGCTGCATTAGGCTATAACTACTATTTGGCTAGAGACAATGTTAAAGCCCAAGCTCTGTTAGAAAAAAGTGCGACGTTAGCAACGCCACTCAACTCCCCAGCCCTGTCCTCACTTATTGAGGATTATTTAGGTATGTTATATTTGAGTTTACAGCTACCCGACAATGCAGTAACCCATTTCTCTCGTGCTTTAACAGCCGCTAAACTTACTCAAAATGAGGATTTAATTGCGGGTATTCGTGTTAATCAAACTAAATTAGAATCGAATGCTGCAAACCGTTTGAGTTTACTAGAGGATGTTAGTGTTGAGGTATTAAAGCTGAACGATACCTCCATCAAAATAAAATTATTGCTCGCTATGGGTGAACAGTTGTTGGCAATTCCTGTCACCGATTTAAAAGTGCCACAACAACAAACGCTATTTAAAGAAAGTTACCAAATACTCAATAACGCCTATCAATTGGCAGAAACTTATCATCAAATTCGACTACGTTCTCAAGCGGAAGGCTATTTGGCACAGCTATATGCTGCACAAAATAAAAATAAAGATGCTTTGCTGTGGCTAGATAGAGCGATTTTTGATGCGCAACAAGTAGGTGCAACGGATTTATTAATGCAATGGGAACTGCAAAATGGCAAATTATTACACGCTGGCGGTGACGTTAATGCCGCTTTGCAAGCCTATCAACGCGCAGCTAAACATTTGGCTGATATTCGTTACAGCTTACCTGCTACTTTTCATGATGGTCATTCATCCATTAAAGAAGTTGTTGATCCTATTTATCGCGGGATAGCGGATATTTTGCTGCTACAAGCGACCACAGCCACATCCAGTGAAGCAAAACAAGGTTTGTTAAAGGCAGCTATTGATGCAATGGAAGCCATTAAACAGGCTGAGCTGGATGATTTTTTCAATGATCGTTGCTTGATTGATGCTGATGCTATCCTTAATTTAAAAGACGCTCTACTGCCTGACATTGCTGTTATTTATCCTATCATCTTGCCTGATCGCGTGGAGTTATTGCTTCGTATAGGTGATAGCACACAATTTGAGCAAAGATCGGTAGCGGTATCCTCGATTGATGTCAGCGACACAACAACAGAAATAGCACAGTATTTGCGTGATGGTGAGGGCAACTATCGCCCTGCTTCGCGCAAACTTTATGGCTGGTTACTTAAAGCTTACGATGACACCCTAAAAGCAAAAGGCATTACTACCGTTATTTATGTCCCCGATGGTTTATTGCGTCAAGTGCCGTTTGCGGCGTTACTCAACGGCAAAAAATTTGCTATTGAAGACTACGCTATCGTGACCTTACCTTGGTTAAAACTGAAAAAACCTATCTTAAACGACCAAAAACCGCACGCACTCATTGCCGCTCTCAGTAAGCCAGACGGGGCTTCAATTGACGAAATATTACAAGGCTCTTTCAGTGTGTTTTCTGGTGAACGTGGTATCACTGAATTGCCAACCATAACAGTTGAGAGTACAAAACCTAAGTTGACACGCGATTTGTTAGTGCAAGAACTAAGTCTTCCCAGTATTAATAATGAAGTCGCAGATTTACAAAAAAATATGGACAATACGACCTTATTAAACCAAACATTTACCTATCAAGGGCTTAAAGAATCTGTAGGAACAGGTGATTATTCAATTGTGCATATTGCGTCACACGGTTATTTTGGAAAAAATGCCGCTGATAGCTTTGTAATGACATACAACCATAATCTTACATTGCGTGATTTTCAGTCCATACTGAACAACAAAAATATCAAGCATAACCCGATTAATTTATTGACCCTAAGTGCTTGTCAAACGGCTAGTGGCGATGATCACGCGTTGCTAGGATTTAGCGGAATTGCAATTAAAACCAATACCCTGAGTGCGATTGGCAGTTTATGGTCGGTAAATGATGCGGCGACTTCTTCATTTATGAAAAATTTTTATGCTAATTTGAATACCCTTCCCAAAGCCTTGGCATTGCGGCAAGCACAGCTCGCGCTACTCAAGGACAATAACTTAAAACACCCTTATTATTGGTCACCGTTTATTTTGGTGGGTAATTGGTAACTTAGTTGCACATAATGTGAATAAAATGAGCTTAACACTGACCGTATTATCATTTAAAAACCGACCACTTAGTGAAAACAAGACTGCATTCATTGGTAGTGAGGGCGGTAGTATTGGACGGTCTGATGATAATACCCTCATGCTACCTGATACTGAAAAATTCGTCTCCAGACATCATGCCAGTATCAAAGCAGAAAACGGTGCTTATTATCTGACTGATACCAGTTTGAGTGGGGTTCACATTAATGGCGAAGAACCCGCGTTACATAATGCCACTGAACGCCTTAATAATGGCATGGTATTAAAAATTGGCGAATATGAAATTGCGGTTGCGATTACCAGCGATGAACCCGTTGTGGATGATTTTCCCTTGGCGTTTGAACCGATAACACCAACGTACGCCGAGTTTCTGTCAGTGGATGAACCTTGGGTAGAAGCACAAAGTTTTGGTGCGAACAGCTTAATGACGGACAATTTCCCAAGTCATGAAGAGCTGGTACAAACCGAATCCGATAGACAGCCTATTAATTTTAAAAGTCATCTTGAAGGCAATCAATCACCACTATTTGACAGCTATATCGCGCCTAGTATTATTTCGTCTCCTGTTGCCTCCTCTACCAATACAATTCCAGAAAATTTTAGTTTTGATGATCTTTTTTCAACAACTGAACACGAACCTACCAACCAAATTATTAATAAACCAACGGTTAATGATGATTTTGACGATCTTTTTGGTGCCGCTATCAGTGGCATGGGAACAGAAATAGATTCGTCTGCCCCCATCAGCGAAATAGCCATAGAGCATAATCACGACGCTATTGAGCCTGTTGAACTGTTTGCCAGCAAAAATATACCACGCGATGAATCGCCGTTAGTTTCCATTCCTACTGAGTCTACTCTAGGTACATTAATTGATGAAACATCTATAGAGCTTAATCAACCTAGCAACTCTTTTGATTTGTTTGCCGATCATGACTCGTCAATTGAACCGCTCACAGAAAATGCACATGAAATAGGCGCGGTAGAATGGACAGATGAAAGAAGCCCAACGTTTGATCTTGAGCCGTCTTTTTCTGCCAATGTAGACGCACCTGCTTTCACTAGCCCTGAAACTAATAGCCATCATGAAGACAAAAAGTTAGCACCCAAACCAGTCGCTGAAAACACAAAACCAGCTCCAGCAGATAGCGTATTATTTAATGCTTTTTTGCAAGGTGCTAAAATAGAACACAGCAAGATTCAGCCTGAGCAGCAAGCAGAAACCTTACATAGAATTGGGCAGATGTTTAGAAAGCTAATTGATGGTACAGTTGCCGTCTTAAGAAGCCGCGCAGAATTTAAAAGTTTATGTCGTGTCAATATGACGGTCATCAAAGCGGCTGATAACAATCCGTTAAAATTCACCGTCTCAACGGATGATGTATTGCGGCAATTATTGGAAAATAAAACTGATGGTTTTCTGACTTCAACAGCCGCCATTGAAGAAAGTTTTAACGATATTATGAATCACCAGTTAGCGATGCAAGCGGGTATTCAAGCCTCATTAGCTGATTTATTGCAAACTTTTGATCCCAAAGTTATCGAAAAACAATTTGAACAAGGATTGGTGTTACAAAAAAAAGCTAAGTGTTGGGAAAGCTATGAAAAAACCTATCACAACACAGTTGAAGATGCCGTTGAAAATTTTTTTGGTGACGCATTTGTAGATGCCTACGAAAAACAGATGCGTTTATTAACAAAATCTCGAAAAAGTGACAAAATGCGTAACTTGTAAACCCTATACAAAACACATAAAAGCGGGAGTGCGATGAAAAATGTCAGATAATAATAAAACCGTTTGGTCAGAAGGTATGTTTCTTAGACCACAACATTTTCAGCAACATGACCGCTATCTTGAAACCCTGATTCGTGAACGCTGTGGTGGTTTGCAGCCTTACGATTGGGGGATTAAAAAACTCAAAATAGACTCTCGCCAGTTAGGTATGGGTAAATTCGCACTGGCAGAATGCAGCGGTATTTTCCCCGATGGTACGCCGTTTAATCTACCCGAAGATGATGAGCTACCTTTGCCTATCGATATTTCCACCGATGTGCAGAACAATATTATTTATTTGTCCTTACCTGCACAACGCAAAGGTTCAGTTGAGGTCGATACCGATGAAAATCCCAATAATCTAGCTCGTTACCACGCAGCAGAATGTGAAGTCAGAGATGCTAACGTGGCGACTAATGCTACTTCAGCGGTCATGATTGCACGGCTGCACACCAGTTTATTATTGGAAAAACAAGAGCGGGCTGGCTACGTTTGTATCGGTATTGCCCGCGTGATTGAATCACGCATTGATAAAAATATTATTCTCGATGAATATTACATTCCTCCGAGCGTCGATTGTAATGCCATTCCCCACACCAAAGGTTATATCAAAGAACTGTATGGTTTACTCCATACACGCGGTGAAGCCTTAGGTGGACGTGCTTCTGAAGCAGGTAGAGGAGGAGTAGCTGAAATTTCCGATTATATGCTGCTGCAATTAGTCAATCGCATAGAACCGTTATTTGAACATTTACAAAATGTGCCTTGTTTACACCCAGAAAACTTTTATCGCATTGCGGTACAACTCGCGGGTGAGTTATCAACTTTTTGTAAAGCTAATAAAAGACCGATTAACTTTGCTCCTTATATTCACGATGATTTACAAAAAACCTTTAAACAGGTGATGGATGAATTACGGCATTTACTCAGTTCGGTATTGGAACAAAATGCTATTTTCATTCCACTGGTTTTAGGTAAATTTGGTATTCGTGGTGCTAAATTACCCGATCCTAATCTGCTGAAAGATGCGGTGTTTGTGTTAGCCGTCAGTGCGCAAGTCTCTATAGAACAATTACGCAGCGGCTTTCCAATGCAAGTAAAAATAGGTCCTGTAGAAAAAATAAATTTATTGATTAACAATAACTTACCAGGCATTACCATTCATGCCTTGCCCGTTGCACCAAGGCAAATCCCCTTTCATGCGGGTTTTGCTTATTTTGAATTGAATAAACAAACTGAGATGTGGAAACAAATGCAGACATCGGGTGGTTTTGCCATTCATATCGCAGGTGAGTTTCCTGGGCTTGAATTAGAATTTTGGGCAATTAAGAACGGATGAAACCACCATGAGCAACGATAATCCTTTTGGCGACAATAATTATATTGATGATGACAAAACTATTCTTAGACCCATGCCAGGAGGGCGGAGATCACAGTCTCAAGAATCGCCGCCTTCAAATTCCCCCCCCCCTAATTCTCGACCTACTACGGTTAGCGCGGGCATTTCTGAAAACTCGCGTGAGCAAATTTCCTACTCTACGCGTAATCCCATCACAGGCGCGGCTATTTCGTTATTATCGATAGTGGCGCAATTACGCAACACAGCCTCACACCCTGATATTTCTGGGCTGAGAAACAGTATCATCGAAGAAATAAAACGCTTTGAGCTTAAAATAAAAAATCAAGGTGTCTCAGGTGAACAAGCGCAAGCAGCTCGCTACGCACTCTGTACCCTATTGGATGAAACGGTACTGAATACACCTTGGGGAAGTAATAGTCTTTGGGGAACACAAAGTTTGCTGATTCTTTTTCATAAAGAAGCATGGGGCGGCGAAAAGTTTTTTCTGATTTTAAAAAACTGTATGCAGCAACCAGGCACGCATTTAGATTTATTGGAGCTGTTGTATTTTGCCTTGTGTTTAGGTTTTGAAGGTCGATACCGCGTTGAAGATCACGGCTCTAGCAAGCTGGAAGAAATTCGAGAAAACGCTTATTCCATTATTCAACGCCAACGCGGCGATGTGGAACGAAGCTTATCGCTACATTGGCAAGGCATTAAAGATAAACGTAATGTGCTGGCTAAATTAATCCCGTTTTGGGTGATTGGTTCAGTTGCCGCTTTGTTGCTAGTGTTGAGCTTTTTGGGCTTTCTTTATTTGATTAATTTAGCGTCTGATCCACTGTTCGGTAAATTATACGCACTGAAAGACAGCTTCAATGTTCAGCCTGTCGTAGTTACTCCCACGGTTCAAACACCTACCGTGCCACCATTGCTTGAGGAGTTAAATAGCTTTCTTAAACCAGAGGTTGATAACCGCGAAGTAGAGTTACTTAAAGACGGTAATAAAACCATTGTGCGTATCATCAGCAAAGGTTTATTTGCTTCAGGACGCGATGAAATCATGCCGCAATATTATCCCTTACTCACTAAAATCAGTCAGGCACTAAGCCAAGTGACGGGACGGATTACGGTAGTCGGCCATACTGACAATACTAGATTGGGAGCTAACGCAAAGTTCAGCTCTAATTGGGATTTATCGACCGCCCGCGCCTTATCGGTAGAAAATCTGTTAAAAAGTAATAACAGTAAAATCGCTGCCACAATGGATCATGAAGGTCGAGCCGATAGCAAGCCTATGGTGGCTAACGATAGCCCAGAGCATAAAGCCATGAATCGCCGTGTAGAAATAGAAGTCATTTTATAATCGCCAAGGATAAGCCATGAAAACAGTGATAGCATTTTTCAAAAATAAATGGGTTATTCAGCTACTAGGCATCATTGCCTTAAGTTTATTAATTTGGTTCGTTGCCCCACTAATCGCCATTGCTGGGAATGTACCATTGGCATCGGAGCTTTCCAGATTGGTGGTGATTCTAGTCATCGTAGTGGTGTGGATGCTGCTTAGTCTACTCATGCAATTAAAAGCCAATCGAGCCAATGCGCAAATGGCGACCGACTTAGTCGGCTCTTCCGATTCACCTACTAAAGAAGCCGATGCCGAAATTAGTACCATTGCCAATAATTTTGATGAAGCGTTACAAACCTTAAAAGCAGGCGCGAAAAATTCCCAAGGCAAAAATTATCTCTATGATTTGCCTTGGTACATTATTATCGGTCCGCCTGGTTCGGGTAAAACCACCGCCTTAATTAATTCAGGTTTAGAATTTCCCTTAGCCGAACAATTTGGTAAAGGTGCGGTACGCGGTGTCGGTGGTACGCGTAATTGTGATTGGTGGTTTACCGATCACGCGGTGTTATTGGACACCGCTGGGCGTTATGTCACTCAAGACAGTCATGAAGCAGTTGACAAGGCGGCATGGTTGGGCTTTTTAGATTTACTGAAAAAACACCGCCCCAGACGACCTGTCAACGGTGTAATAATTACCATGAGTTTGTCCGATTTACTCAAACAAACCGAAGAAGAGCGTAGCCAACACGCGCTGGCAATCAGACAACGTATTGAAGAATTACATACTCAGTTTGGTATTCGTTTTCCTATCTATATGCTATTTACCAAAGCCGATTTAGTGGCAGGTTTTAATGATTTTTTTGCTACACTAAGTAAAGATGAAAGAGAGCAAGTGTGGGGAGTTACTTTTCCCGCAGAAGATCAAGACAATCCTGCCGATATAATCGCCAGAGTGGGCAATGATTTTGATGATTTGCTCAACCGTATTAACGCTCATTTACCTAGACGCTTACAAGAAGAACGCGATTTATCACGGCGTGCGTTAATTTTTGGTTTCCCTCCGCGCATGGCATTACTTAGAGAAGGTTTGTTGAGCTTTTTACAACAATGTTATGGCTCAAACCGCTATCAAAAAGCTCCCTATTTGCGTGGCGTTTATTTCACTAGCGGTACGCAAGAAGGCACACCTATCGATCGTTTAATGGGAATGCTCGCCAATACTTTTAAACTCGACAGAGTCAATGTACCGTTATTTAGCGGCAAGGGTAAAAGTTATTTTATTACTCGCTTACTGAAAGAAGTGATTTTTGAAGAAGCCTTGATTGTCGGCGTTAATCCACGCATTGAACGCTTACAAACTCTATTACGCCAAGGTATTTATATTGGCTCTGTGCTTATCATTGTTTTGATGTCGGTATTATGGCTAACCAGCTACAACAAAAATCAAACCGCGCTCACCGAATTGAATAATCGCATTCAGCAATATGACACGGTTGCGGCAACAACACCCAACTGGCAAACTGATTTTTCTGCCTTGTTAAAACGCATGAATGCGATGCAGGCAATTACCCAAGTTTATTCAGATGACGTGCCACTGATGATGCGCTTTGGACTTTATCAAGGCGGTAGTTTGCAGCCTGTTATTATCAAAACCTACAACGAATTACTGCAACGGCAATTTTTACCGCTGATAAAAACCCGCTTGGAACAACGTATTCGAGAAAAAACCAATAATCCCGATATTTTATATTCGTTGCTAGAAGTGTATTTAATGTTAGGTGATAGCAAACATTTTAACGCAGAATCCGTGCAACCTTGGATTACCGTCGATTGGCAAACGATTTATTCAACCGATACTGACACTCAAACGAAATTATTAGAACATTTAACGGCATTATTAAAATTGCCGCCTGAAAAACAACAATTAAATGAAACCTTAGTTCGCGATACACGGCAAATTTTAAGTGTGATTCCTGCTGAAAAGCAGATCTATATGCGAATTAAAGCCGAGTTATTGCAAAATAAAACGCAGGAATTTTTGTTAGCAAAAGCCTTAGGTCTCAGTGCTGATAAAGTATTTGCAACAAAAAATGGTACGCTAGCACAACAAACTATTCCGTACTTATTTACTTATGACGGTTTTTATAAGGTGTTTTTAAAACAAGTGAAAGAGCAAGCTGAAGCTTCTATTTCAGGTAGTTGGGTATTAGGTGATGCAGCTAAAAAAGAAACAATGACCAATGAAGCCTTAGAATCTGCGGTACGCGATTATTATTACCAAGATTATGTTCAATATTGGGATAATTTATTGGCAAATTTAATCATTAAACCTGTCAGTAATACTGCGCAAACAGTTGAAGTATTACAATTTGCTTCCGCGCCAGACTCGCCATTGCGTAAATTATTAGACACTGTCAATAAAGAAACCTCGTTAACTATTGCGCCCCCTAGCCCAGCCGATATGGCGAGTAAAGTACAACAAGCAGGTGTGGTGACAAATCCTTTAAGCAGTCAAACGACTAAGGCTTTGCAATTGGCTAAAACTGAAATGGGTAAGACCGCGCCTTTAGGTCAACCCGTTGAAGAACATTTTCAGCAGTTGACGATGTTGGTAAGAGGTTCACCTGCACCCATTGAGCAAACCATGCAGTTGTTAAAACAATTATCTGATAATACCACAACCGCTAGTAGTACCTCAGCACCCGATATGGCGGCAGTCAATCAGGTGGCGAGTGCAGCAGCGGCGGCAAAAGCACAATCGTCACTATTACCTGAACCGTTAAAATTGATGACGCAATCGTTATCTGAGTCTGCTCAAAAAACGGTAATGAATAGCAGCAAAGACCAACTCAGTCGTTTATGGGAAAGTGAGGTGATTCCTTTATATAAAAAAGGCATACAAGGACGTTATCCTTTTACCAGAAACAGTAGTAATGATGTTGCATTTGAAGATTTTGGTCGTTTTTTTGCACCAAGCGGCGTAGTGGATACCTTTTTTAACACTAATTTAAAAGCCTTTGTGGATACTAGTGGCAAAACGTGGGTCATGATTAGTCGAAATGATCAAAAAATTGCGATTTCTTCAACTGTGCTAACACAAATCCAAGCAGCAAAAAAGTTACAACAAATTTTTTTCGCCAATGGCGGCACAGTTGCAACGATTCGTTTTAATTTAAAACCCGTCAGTTTAACGCCCAATGCAACGGCATTTTGGTTGAATATTGAAGGACAACAAAGCCAATATAAAACCACTGACACCAGCAAAATATCACCATTTTCATGGCCTGGAACGGATGGTAGTCGTCTAGTTAGTTTTGGTTTTGAAACCGCTGATGGTAAAAAACCCAGTCGCCGTGTTGAAGGCGCGTGGGCATGGTTTAGAGCCTTGGAAATAGCGCGTATTCAGCGCATTGATAGCGAAAAATACCAGCTAACCTTTGAAATAGATGGCTTGCAGGCGGTCTATGAACTCAGTGCAAACAGCGTGGATAATCCGTTTTCATTCAAAGAGTTTGACGCTATCCACTTCCCGCAGAGTTTATAATCGTGAATACAATCACTGGTTTTTACGGTAAATTACCCATCATCGGCGATTTCGTCTCCAGACGCTTGCCCAATGAATTTATTACCCCTTGGGATAGCTGGCTACAAGCTGCCATCGCCGCCAGTCGTGAAGAACTGGGCGAAACGTGGTTAAACAATTATTTAAGTAGCCCAATATGGAGATTTTTATTAAGTGCAGGTGTGTGTGGCGACAAAGCGGTAGCTGGTATCGTCATGCCGAGTGTTGATAGAGTTGGGCGTTATTTTCCGCTAACTGTTGCGGTAGTCTTTGAACAATCGCCCGACTTGCCATTTTTATTTACCGCAGGTAATGTCTGGTTTGAACAGCTCGAAGACGCGGCTTTAACAGGTTTAGAAGGCAATCTCGATATTAATGCCTTCGATCAATTAATTCAAAGTATTCCTGTGTTTTCCTTACCTACTCCCCTCACTATTGCGCAAGAATCTTGTGGCGAAAAAAAAACTTTTTATACCGCAATGGAAAATAGTGGACAAATAAACAATGCTTTTGTCGGACTCAATGCGAAATTATTAGCCAGCTTTATGTCTGGCTACAGTTTATGGTGTAACGAGGGTTCACAACACGTTCAAGCCGCGCTATTAGCGTGTGAGGGTTTACCGCCTATCAGCCGTTTTTCTGAGTTTTTAAAAGGTAAGGACGATGTAGCAAGTACTGTTGTGGTTAATAATCCTATTACACAACCAACAGAACCCGAACATCCTAGCTTAAGCAGTATTCTTGCCAGTAATAAGCCAGCATTGTCTGAACCTTGCTGGCATTCGTGGGCAATTACTAACACAGGTAAGCGGCGCAAACATAATGAAGATTCTTTATTAGACAGACCCGAAGCAAGTTTATGGGTGGTTGCCGACGGTATGGGGGGACACAAAGCAGGTGATGTTGCCAGTCAGTTAATCGTCAATACATTAAAAGACCTATTGCCCACCGAACCATTGGAAAACTATATTAAAGAAGTAGAACAGAGTCTGCAAAATGTTAATATCCAATTGCGGGAACTAGCCGCTAAAGAGTACGATAATCATCTTGTGGGTAGCACTGTGATCGTGCTGATTTGCGAAGATCAACGTTGCGCTTTTATATGGGCGGGCGACAGTCGTTTATATCGCTTACGCGATCATAAATTACAGCAACTGTCTCAAGATCACAGTGCAGACAATGCACCAATTTCATCGGCTTGGTCAGTTAAAAGCTCCAATATTATCACGCGTGCGATTGGTGCAGATGATCATTTGGAGTTAGATATAGAAGTGTCAGAAGTGCTTGAAGGTGACGTTTTTTTGTTATGCAGTGATGGCTTAGATAAAGAAATGAGTTTTCAAGAAATTGAGCATATAATGCAAACCAAAGGGCATTCGGAGATTGCTGACACCTTAGTTAGCGAAGCCTTGGCGCGTGGTGCAAGAGACAATGTCACCGTTATTGTAGTAAGCAAAGAAAGTATTTCATAAGTTCTCAAAAACCAGAGGAAACAACAGTGGCTATTGATATTAATGAGTATTTAAAGGACATAGACCCCGACAATGTCTGTGGTGAGGATTTGGAGTATGACCCTGAGTTTATGGCACTTAAGCAAGCGATTAAGGGTAAGCCTGAACAGCAAATGGGTAGTACCGTCACCGAAGCAGAGCCACCCGTATGGCGTGAAATTAAAAAGCAATCCGAAGCTCTCTTGTTAAGAACAATCGATTTAGAATTATTAATCTGTTACTTACGCGCACTTATCGCTCTTGATGGGTTTTCAGGATTGCAAGATGGTTTGACGCTGATTAAAACGTTAGTAGAAAATCGTTGGGACACTCTCTATCCACCGCTTGACCTAGAGGATGATAATCCTGCCGAATCAAGGATTAATATCCTGCTGTCTTTATGCGACTATGAAACTATTCTACGTTCTCTACAACAAACCCCACTGCTTGAATCCAAGTCGATAGGAAGATTTAATTTTCGTCAAATCAGCATCGCTGCTGGAAAATCTACCGCTACCAGCAATGAAAAAGAAGTCAGTCAATCCACAATCGATGCTGCTGTTCAAGACAGTGAACTAGAGCATTTACAGAAAACTTTTCAAGAAATAACAACAAGCCTTGATGCTATTAATCAATTGGAAACGGTGATAACGAATTATGTCGGTCTCAGCGATGCCCCTAGTTTTGCTGAACTACGTCTATTTTTAAAAGAAAGCAAAGCTTTTTTAGCTGACAGTCTCGAAAAAAAGGATGGCGGTACAGACCTCAATCAAAGCGTAACAACCGACGGTAATACCCTTGAAAGCGAAGGTATTACCGTCAGTTCAACCACCACGACCACACAAAAATCCGTACTAGGTGTTATTAATAACAATCAAGATGTCATTAAGACTCTCAATTTGGTGTGTGATTATTACCGTAAAAATGAACCATCAAGTCCTGTGCCGCTATTTGTTGAACGGGCAATAAAAATGGTAGGTAAAAGTTTTATGGACGTACTCAAAGAAATAGCTCCGACGGGTGTTGATGAGGCAAAAATAATTTTAGGCAAACAACATGATGAAGACGAAAATAATTGAAACGATGTTAACAATAACAAGTGGAGGTGTCTGTGGCACAAAGTAGTCAAAAATTTATAGCGCGTAATCGCGCTCCCAGAGTACAAATTGAATATGATGTCGAATTATACGGTGCGCAAAAAAAGGTGCAACTACCTTTTATAATGGGCGTATTAGCTGATTTATCTGGTAATCCATCTGAACCACTTGCAGCTGTTGGGGATCGTAAATTACTGGAAATTGATGTCGATAACTTCGATGATCGCCTAAAAGCCATGAAACCTAGAGTAGCTTTTAGAGTTCCTAATGCACTAACAGGTGAAGGTAATCTCAATGTCGATATTACTTTTCAAAGTATGGATGATTTTTCCCCAGCGGCGATTGCAAGAAAAGTCGCAGGCTTAGACAAGTTAATGGAAGCGAGAACCCAACTAGCGAATTTAGTCACTTACATGGACGGCAAAGAAGGCGCGGAAGATTTAATTGCTAAAGTGCTTAAAGACCCCGCATTATTGCAATCGCTAGTCGCAGCTCCTAAAGCTGTTGATGCCGAGGAAACCAAAGAAGGCGGAGAATAAGTCATGGCAGAATTACAAAATGAGACAGCGACACAGACAGGGCAAGTAGCAGAGGCAAGTGATTTTTCTTTGCTACTGAACAAAGAATTTAAACCTAAGTCAGACCGTGCCAAAGCTGAAGTTGAAAATGCGGTGCAAACATTGGCGGCTTTTGTCCTGAAAGATACCTCTGTGGTATCTGATGATGCCATTGCGTCAATCACCTCAATTATTGCCCAAATAGACAAAAAACTAACAGAACAAGTTAACCTTATTTTGCATAATGAGGATTTTCAAAAACTGGAAGGCACTTGGCGCGGACTGCATTACATGGTCAATAATACCGAGACCGATGAACAACTCAAAATAAGGGTGATGAATATCTCAAAAAAAGAGCTAGGCAAAACCCTGAAAAAATACAAAGGCACATCGTGGGATCAAAGTCCGCTGTTTAAAAAGCTTTATGAAGAAGAGTATGGTCAGTTTGGTGGCGAACCGTTCGGATGCTTAATGGGGGATTATCACTTCGACCATTCACCGCAAGATGTTGAATTATTGGCACAAATCGCACAAATTTCCGCAGCCTCTCACGCACCCTTCATCGCAGGTGTCTCTCCAACTACATTGCAAATGGAATCATGGTCAGAATTGGCTAATCCACGCGATCTAACTAAAATATTTTCTACCCCTGATTATGCCGCATGGCGATCATTGCGTGAATCAGATGACGCAAAATATATCGGTTTAGCAATGCCGCGATTTCTTTCCCGACTGCCTTATGGTGCGAAAACCGATCCCGTAGACGAGTTTGATTTTGAAGAAGATACCGAAGCGGCTAACAGCAAAAACTATACTTGGACAAATGCGGCTTATGCAATGGCAACTAATATCAACCGCTCATTTAAACTGTACGGTTGGTGCTCAAGAATTCGAGGTATTGAATCAGGTGGCGCGGTAGAAAATCTGCCAGTACATTCGTTTCCTACCGATGACGGCGGTGTCGATATGAAATGCCCTACCGAAATCGCAATTAGTGATCGCCGTGAGGCAGAACTGGCTAAATCAGGATTTATGCCACTGATACACAAAAAGAATTCTGATTTTGCCGCCTTTATTGGTGCGCAATCGTTACAAAAACCCGCTGAGTACGATGATCCTGATGCGACATCAAATGCCAATCTGGCAGCTCGTCTACCCTATCTGTTTGCAACCTGTCGTTTTGCGCATTATCTGAAATGTATTGTGCGTGACAAAATTGGTTCATTCAAAGAACGTAGTGATATGGAGCGTTGGTTGAATGAATGGGTGTTAAATTATGTAGATGGTGATCCAGAACATTCCAGTGAATCCACCAAGGCAACAAAGCCTTTGGCGGCGGCTGAAGTGGTGGTTGAAGAAGTTGAAGGTAATCCTGGTTATTACACCTCCAAGTTTTTTCTAAGACCACATTATCAATTAGAAGGTTTAACTGTATCACTACGGTTGGTATCAAAATTACCTTCTGCTAAAGGCGGTGGTTAAAAGCCCTCTTTCTGTAAACGCTCAAGTGTGGTTTACAGGAGGGTGCTGTTTTTTTGTAGTTTAACTTAAAAAATTAAGGAGAAGAAAATGTCTACAGATATGTTTATAAAAATCGGCGACATCAAAGGTGAGTCCAAAGACAGTAAGCACAAAGATGAAATTGAGATGTTGTCGTGGGGTTGGGGTTTTTCAAATATGGGTACTGCTCACTCAGGTGGCGGTTCTGGCGGCGGAAAAGTGCAGGTTCACGACATTCACTTCAGCAAGCATACTGATTGTTCAACACATGCGTTGATAGCCAGTTGTTGTAAAGGTACTCATCACAAAGAAGCTACTTTGCACGTTCGTAAAGCGGGTGATAAACCACTTGAGTACATCATCATTAAGATGAAAGAGGTCTTTATTACCTCGGTCACTATGGATGGTCATGGTAGTAGTGGTGAGGTACCAATGGAATCTGTCACTCTTAAATTTGCTGAATTTGAGTACGCTTATCAACCTCAAAAAACCGATGGTTCGGCTGATGGCGGTAAAAAAGAATTCAAATTTAGTATTGAAGAACACGTCGTCAGGTAAAAAACTGCGCGTGCGGACATCTTATAGTTCTGCACGCGCTTTTTTAGTTAAAGGATGAAATTCATGAGCTTAGCAGAACAGTATTTACAAGAAGGCAATCTCTCTGACGCACTGATACAACTGCAAAATCAGGTAAAAAAAGACCCTGCTAATGCAAAACTCAGAACATTTTTATTCCAGCTTTTAGCGGTATTGGGTGAATGGGATAGAGCCTTAACGCAATTAAATGTATCAGGTGATTTGGATGCAGCTAATCTTGCGATGGTACAAACCTATCGAGAAGCGATTGCCTGTGAAGTGTTACGCAAACAAATTTTTCTGGGCAAAAAAACACCATTAGTCTTTGGTCAACCCGAACAATGGATCGCGTTATTACAGCAAGCCCTGACCTTAAACGTTGACGGGCAACATAAAGAAGCCCAAATTCTTCGTGATGAGGCTTTTGAACTCGCGCCTGTCACGACGGGTACAATTAACAGTGTAGCCTTTGAATGGATAGCCGATGCCGATGTTCGCTTAGGACCTGTGCTGGAAGCAATTGTCAACGGTCGCTATTACTGGATTCCTTTTTCACAAATTCAACAGATTCAAATTGAAGAACCTGCCGATTTGCGTGATGTCGTGTGGATGCCCGCGCATTTTGTTTGGACAAATGGCGGTGACGCTTATGGTTTAATTCCTACTCGTTACCCAGACTCAGAAGCAGCTGAAGATTCCGCGCTACGCCTTGCGCGTAAAACCGAATGGACAGAACTGAATGACGCGACTTTCATTGGTTTAGGGCAACGACTGCTAAGCACTAATGAAAATGACTACGCCCTGATGGATGTTCGTGAAATAAACTTCAATACTGAGTGATAAACTCATGGCTGAATTAACCCAAAAAGAACGTTTACAACCCTCGCTACTAGATCGCTTAGTCGATGACGCGCCTGAAAAAGAACAAGAATCACGCGAGCAACGGGTTTTATCATTAAGTAAACTGCGTCAGGGAGTATTAAGAGATTTGGCGTGGTTATTAAATACCAGCACCTTGGACACGCATCAAAATCTGGATGACTATCCATTAGTGAGTCATTCCGTACTTAATTACGGTATTCGTGACTTAGTTGGTACAACGCTATCCAGTGCAGATGTTCCCGAAATACAAAGGCAAATTCGTCAATCGATCTGGGATTTTGAACCTAGAATTCTCCCCGAATCCGTGGTAGTAAAAGTTACCGTTTCAAATAATGTTATGAATCAAAATGCCATGAGCTTTGATATTGAAGGTGATTTGTGGGCGCAACCCTTACCGTTACGTCTGTATCTTAGAACCGAATTAGATTTAGAAACGGGCAGTATGGATATTATAGACAGGGGTGGTTAAGCAATGGATCCCAGATTACTCAAATACTACAATCATGAATTACAGCATATTCGAGAAATGGCGGGCGAATTTGCTCTCGAATACCCCAAAATTGCAGGTCGGCTTGGCTTAGACAGCTTTGAATGCGCCGACCCTTATGTCGAACGCTTACTGGAAGGCTTTGCCTATTTATCGGCACGAGTACAACTTAAAGTCGATGCCGAGTTTCCGCGTTTTACTCAGCATTTACTGGAAATGATTTATCCACACTACCTTTCGCCCACGCCATCGATGGCGGTGGTGCAGTTGCAGCCCGATTTAATGGAAGGTTCTCTTAATGAAGGTTTTTTAATTCCTAAAGAAACTTCATTGCGCAGTAACATTGGTAAAGGTGAACAAACCGCTTGCGAATACCGCACTGCGCACGATTTAACCCTCTGGCCGATTGAATTAATAGAAGCCGAATATCTTAACGGTATTGGTGCAGTTGCTAACTTAGGCATACCTAGTTTATCAGGGCTGAAAGCAGGCATACGGCTACGGCTAAAAACTACCGCTGGCTTAAGCTTTAATCAGATTAAATTGAATAACTTGCCACTTTACTTGCGCGGTGTTGGCGAATTGCCAATGCACATTTATGAACAACTGCTCGCCAATAGTATTGCGGTAGTGGTTCAACCCATCAGCCGCCCACTGGCGTGGCAACACATTGTTAAACAATCCGCCGTATTACCCATCGGATTTAACCAAGATGAAGCCTTACTACCTTACACCCCGCGTTCATTTCAAGGTTATCGGCTACTGCAAGAATATTTCGCCTTTCCAGAACGCTATATGTTTGTTGAACTGACGCAATTACAAGCTGCGTTGCAACAATGTCCAGACCATGAAATCGACATCATTATTTTATTAAATCGCAGTAATCCCCGCCTAGTTAATGAAATTGACGTATCCCGTTTTGCGTTGTTTTGTACGCCAGCTATTAATGTTTTTCCAAAGAGAGCCGATAGAATTCATTTAAGCAACCAAACCAACGAATATCATATTATTCCAGACCGTACTCGTCCTTTAGATTATGAAATCTATCAAATTCGAGAAGCGACAGGGTTTGGTAGTACTAGCGATGACCAACAAGCATTTTTACCATTTTATCAAGCCAGTAGCGATGCAAGTCATGCCAAAAACCGCGCTTATTATTCGATTATTCGCGCACCGCGTGTCATTTCGTCCAAACAAAAATTGCAAGGTCCACGCTCCAGTTATATTGGCAATGAAATTTACATTTCTATCGTAGATGCCAATGAAGCACCGTTTAAAAGTGAGTTAAAGCAACTAGGATTAGAAACTCTTTGCACCAATCGTGACTTGCCGCTGCAATTGCCTATCGGTATCGGCAAAACCGACTTCACCATTCAAACAGGCGCACCTGTTGAATTAATCCGCTGTTTGTCAGGACCCACTAAACCGCGCCCTTCCAATGCCCATAAAGATACTGCGTGGAAGCTGATTAATCATTTATCGCTCAACTATTTATCGCTACTCAATAACAGTGAAAAAGAAGGTGCGAGTGCGTTTCGTAGCCTGTTATCTCTATACGGTGATAACAGCGATTTAAGTTTTCGCAAACAAATAGAAGGCGTATTATCCATTCAATCAAAACCCATCGTTAGACGTATCAATACCGCAGGTCCTATTGTGTTTGGACGCGGATTAGAAATAACTGTCACTGTTGATGAATCGGCTTTTGAAGGCAGTGGGGTGTTTTTATTAGGTATGGTACTCGAACAATTTTTTGCTCAGTACGTTTCGCTTAACTCATTTACCGAAACAGTACTAAAAACCAGTGACCGTGGAGAAATAATGCGATGGGCAACGAGACTAGGACAGCGGCATCTCGCTTAGAAGAATCCCTGCAACAAGAGCCGCATCGTTACGGCTTTTTTCAGGTCATGCGCCTGATAGAATGCGCGTATCCTGATAAAGCTCGATTTGGACAATCCCAGCGTCCAAGTCACGAACCGCCCGTAAGATTAGGGCAATATGTTTCCCTAACCTTTGAATCATCTACCCTCAGATCTTTTAACCGACGTAAAGACGGTTTAATGCCGTTACTAAAACAGCGTTTTTTGGGCTTATTTGGTACAAATGGTCCGCTACCCACCCATTTAACCGAATATATACACGAAAGAATTCATTACTATCGCGACCACACCTTGGCAGGTTTTGCCGATATGTTTCACCATCGCATGATCTGCTTATTTTATCGTGCGTGGGCAAATACCGAACCAACCGTCAGTTTTGACCGCCCACAACATGATCGTTTCTCTACTTACATCGCTTCACTAGCAGGTTTTGGCTTCAAATCGCTACGCGAACGTGATGCTATGCCAGACCTAGCCAAATTTTATTACACAGGTTTTTTATCCAATCAAAGCAAATCCGCAGAAGGCTTAAGAGCCTTGCTTGCTGATTATTTTCGCTTAAACGTTAACGTTGAACAGTTTGTTGGCGAATGGCTGACTATTCAACCGTCAGATTTAACCCGATTAGGTGAAAGTCCATTAACAGGCGAACTAGGACGCTCAGTCATCCTAGGTTCACACGTCTGGGGCTGCCAACACAAATTCCGTATTCGTTTTGGCTCATTAAATTTGAACGAATACTTGAGTTTATTACCTAATGGCTATCGACTTGAACAACTGGTTGCCATTATTCGCAACTACAGCGGCGATGAATTAAGTTGGGATGTTAATCTGATACTAAAAAAAGACCAAGTTCCACAAGCGCGACTTGGCGAAACGACTCACCTAGGCTGGACATCGTGGCTAGGTGAGCGTAGCAATGACCACGATGCCGATGATCTTAGGCTTAATCCATTTTGGGGTAAGCTTTAATTTACGCGATGTGTAGACTGGGATGAGGCAAGGAATCCCAGAGCAACATCGACAAAATGCTGGGATTCGCGCCTCATCCCAGCCTACGAACTATCCGAACTATTGTAAGAATTTATTTTTCAGGAGATAACCTATGACTACCCCCTTATTGCGCCGAGGTGATTCCAATCCACAAGTCCGCGATCTTCAGATTGCTCTTAACGCCGCTTTGTTTCCAAGCCCAAATCTGGTAACAGATAGTGTGTTTGGCAGTAATACCGAATTCGCAGTGCGCCGCTTTCAGGGTGAGCGGCGGATTAAAGTGGACGGTATCGTCGGGCCAGTAACGCAATGCGTTCTGCGGGGTGGACGGCGTCCACCTCCCACGATCCACAATGTCCGCCTTATTCCCCAGCCGACACCGCAAACCTGTTGGGCCGCTGCCACGGCGATGCTGAAAAACAGCACCCCTACAGCGATTATCACCGCTACGCCACCTGATCTTGTGACATCAACTGGCGGTACGGCAAACTTCTCGGGTAATGCGGACAATGTGACAGGTAATCTGCGTTTCGCACAAGTCCACAACCTGCGTTACTACGCGCCGCAGAGCTGGTCGGTACAGGGCTTTGTCGGATTGATCTGGCAAGGTCCAGCGATGCTATCGATGCTTTGGGATGTCGGTGAGTATACTGCTGGTCGCGGATCTTCTGGGCACCGCGTCGTGGTCTTTGGCATAGACAGTGACGGTGATCCGACTGGGGCTGGCACGTTGGTTCACATCCGTGACCCTTGGTCACCGAATGTCGGAAAGACGGTGCAACGCAGCTATCTGGATCTAGTGACAGATACGCCTTGTTTTACTTATGGTATCTTCATGCGTTGGTAAGTAACGCACTGTGTAAACACAGTAGCGTAGGTTGGTTGTCGCCAGTCCAACCTACACAACAACTACTACTAACTAAACCTATAACAAAGAGCAAATAACCCGCATGGAGCTTGCTGAATACGGGGCTTTCGTGATGATGTCACTGTTTCTCGTGTTCCGCTATGCTCCACATGAGCTACTTTGAAACTGAAAAATCGCGTAACTTTTTGCAGGTTACTTGCTAATTAATATTATAAAGAGGTCGATCATGTCACTAGCGTACCGAGTAAATAATGGCTGTTGTTGTTTTTGCAATGAACCGATTACTGATCACCCTATTCGCGGATCAGTAGGTGTTGGTGGAAACAACATTTCTGATGACGTTAAAATCGTACAACAATTTCTCAATGCCTTGTCTCCACTTGAAGGAGGACCAGGAGAGATGCTTAAGGTTGATGGAATCGTTGGACCTAAAACAACTACTTCCATTACAAAATATCAGACGAAGGTGCTTGGTTGGGCTGATAGTCGCATCGACCCGCATGGAAAGACGATAAAAATACTTGCCAACTACATTGTAGACTCACCAACGATTCCCTACGGACCACTCGGTTACTCTCGTTCGCCCCAAGCCCACGGTACAGGGACGACATCAACGCCAACTTCTCCCGCAGATCAGGTACTCGCCGTTGCTGTTGCTAATATATGTATGAGAGTCATAGCATCTAGAATCAATCTGCTACGCTGGAAATTGACGCGAGTCTCGCCCACCATGGAGGCACTACTCAATAAGCACTTCGCCCATAACAAGAACAAAATAAACAACACCGATATCGCTCACATTCAGAAAATTCTATCAGGAATTGATTACTACATTGCGCGATTTAATGCCTTTGGAAAATTGCCAGTTGAAAATGTCATACTGTTCGACCCAATCCCAACAACTGACGTTATCGCATGGACAGTGCGTGGTGGTAACAAGATGTCAACTAAACAGATTCAGATATATTACGATAAGGGCAAACCAATCAAAGCCCCAGGTCAGTCTATATGGATTACCAATCTCTTTGAAGAACAGCCAAGAGAAGAAAAACACTGGACGATTCTGCATGAATTTGCGCACTTTACTGGTGCCCGAGATGGTCAGGCAGGAACGGTTGATGATGCCGATAAGGGTTATGCTTTTGAAGGACATTTCCTAAGTCTGTCAAAATACACTCGGTTGCACAACGCTGAAAGTTTATCTCTCTTTTTTTTGGAATGTATTTTTGGGACAAAAACGGTTGTCGGTCTGCCAAGACTCTCTCTATATAAGGCTCACTTCGACACCTTTCCAAAAGTTAACTCAAATGGAGAACTCGTAAACTCGTAACTAGCAATAGTGGGGTAGGTTGGATTGATTATCGTCAGCCCAACCTACACAACTACTACTGCCATCAACTAAACCCATAACAAAGAGGAATAATCATGACTGAAATCAGTCGAGTCGCCTTATTTGGTAAATTAAACACTGTCTGTTACAAAGGCATAGAAGGAGCAACGGTATTCTGTAAAATGAGAGGTAACCCTTATGTCGAATTAGTACATTGGTTGCACCAGATTTTACAATTACAAAACTCCGATTTACATATCATCATTCGTCAATTCAATCTCGACCCTTCCCGTTTAGCCAAAGATTTTACTGATGCTTTAGATCGATTGCCCAGAGGTTCAACCTCCATTTCCGATTTATCCCAACATATTGAAGATGCTGTAGAACGCGGCTGGGTGTTTGGCACGCTGATGTTTGGCGAATCACAAGTACGTTCTGGGCATTTAATTGTTGGTATTTTAAAAACTAAAGGGCTAAGCCACGCCTTAACCAGCATTTCCAAAGAATTCGAAAAAATAAAAATTGAAACCTTAACTGACCGTTTTGATGAAGTGTTAAGCGGTTCACCTGAACACGGCTTAACTGCCAATGATGGTTTTCAAGTTGGTGGCGGTGCAGTTCCTGGTGAAGCTAGCGGCGCAATGTCACCTGCGCAAATGGGCAAAGGACAAGCGTTAAAACAATTCACTGTCGATTTAACCGAACAAGCGCGGTCTGGCAAAATGGATCCGATTGTTGGACGTGATGAAGAAATTCGTCAAGTTATTGATATTTTAATGCGCCGTCGGCAAAATAATCCAATACTCACAGGCGAAGCGGGCGTAGGTAAAACCGCTATCGTTGAAGGCTTTGCGCAAAAAATTGTTGCAGGTGATGTGCCTCCTTCTTTAAAAGACGTGACATTACGCACGTTGGATGTCGGCTTATTACAAGCAGGCGCGAGCATGAAAGGCGAATTTGAAAATCGCTTACGCCAAGTCATTGATGAAGTCCAAGCCTCCGAAAAACCGATTATTTTATTTATTGACGAAGCCCATACACTGGTTGGTGCAGGTGGCGCGGCAGGTACGGGTGATGCGGCAAACTTATTAAAACCTGCGTTAGCGCGCGGCACATTACGCACCATTGCTGCCACCACCTTTGCCGAATACAAAAAACACATCGAAAAAGACCCCGCATTAACCCGCCGCTTTCAAGTCATACAAGTCAACGAGCCTAGCGAAGAAAAAGCTATCTTGATGATGCGTACTATTGCTTCAGTCATGGAAAAACATCATCAAGTACAAGTTCTCGATGAAGCCTTAGAAGCTGCCGTTCGTTTATCACACCGTTACATTCCCGCCCGCCAACTACCTGACAAATCAGTGAGTTTATTGGATACCGCCTCTGCCCGCGTGGCGATTAGCCAACACGCAGTACCTGCTGAAGTCGATGATTGCCGTAAACGCATTAACGCACTCAACACTGAGCTGGAAATTATTGCCCGCGAAAAAGCCGTTGGTATCGATATTAAAGACCGAGAAACCAACGCTACTGAAAAATTAACATCTGAGCAAGAACGCTTAGTCGGCTTAGAACAACGCTGGAATACTGAGCGTGATTTAGTGAAAAATATCCTCGATATACGCGCCAAACTCCGTGCCTTAATCGGCAAAGTGGAAGGCACAGACAGCGAGTTAGAAAAAGCTGCCGATGCGATTGCAGACACCACTGCTGATCCCGTGTCGCGTGAACAATTGCTGGAAGACCTGAAAGAATTACAAGCCAAACTGCATGAATTACAAGGTGAATCACCGCTCATTTTACCCAGTGTCGATGCTCAAGCCGTGGCTTCGGTGGTCGGTGATTGGACGGGTATTCCTGTCGGTCGTATGGTGAAAAATGAAATAGACAACATTATTCATCTTGCTGATAACATCGAACAACGTATTATCGGACAACGGCACGCGCTGGATATGATTGCCAAACGGGTACAAACTTCCCGCGCTGGTTTAGATAATCCCAACAAACCTATCGGCGTATTCATGCTCGCTGGTACATCAGGCGTAGGTAAAACTGAAACTGCCTTGGCCTTAGCCGAAACCCTATATGGAGGTGAACAAAACGTTATCACCATCAACATGAGCGAATACCAAGAAGCCCACACCGTTTCCACGTTAAAAGGCGCACCTCCAGGTTATGTTGGTTATGGTGAAGGCGGTGTATTAACCGAAGCCGTCAGACGCAGACCGTATTCAGTGGTGTTATTGGATGAAGTTGAAAAAGCCCATCCAGACGTGCATGAAATATTCTTTCAAGTGTTTGATAAAGGTTGGATGGAAGACGGTGAGGGCAGGGTGATTGATTTTAAAAACACCCTAATCCTGCTCACCACCAACGCAGGCACAGACATGATTATGAACCTGTGCAAAGATCCTGAATTAATGCCCGAACCCGAAGACATCGCCAAAGCCCTGCGCGAACCATTATTAAAAGTCTTCCCGCCTGCGTTATTGGGGCGGTTAGTGGTGATTCCTTATTATCCATTGAGTGATGAGATGATTTGTGCAATTACCCGTTTGCAGTTGGGGCGGATTAAAAAGCGGATCATGGAAAGTCATAAAGTTCCGTTTACCTTTGATGATGACGTGGTGAAATTGATTGCCAGTCGATGTACGGAATTAGAAAGCGGCGGGCGGATGATTGATGCCATCTTAACCAATACCCTGTTACCGCATATCAGTGAAGAGTTTTTATTGCGGATGATGTCGGGTGAGCAGATTGAGCGTGTACATATCAGTGTGCAGGATGGGGAGTTTGGGTTTAGTTTCGAGTGATTTTGGAGGGTAGTGGAATAAAATTTTTTAGAAAAATAATTTGTAGATTTACCAGATTAGTTTCGTTGTTATTCTACCTATTCTACAAACTTTATTCATTCTTAATTTGGTGGTGTATTAAATCTGTGATTTTTGCTTTTAAGAATGACTGCCAGTCCTGTAAAGGACTGGCAGTCATTAAATCTTAGATAGCAGGTTTAACCCACTACCCTTCTATTCTATTTGATTGATACCTGTTAATCACAGACAAAACTAGCAAAACAAACTGCGTCCACCGTCCACGGTTAAAATTTGCCCTGTCATATAATTGGCATCTTTGATTAAAAACAACACGGCTTTTGCAATATCGTTGGGTTCACCTTTGCGAGCTAATGCCACGCGTTGTAAAATTTCCTGTTTTTCTAGTTCAGATAAGTCATGATCTGACCAGAGTATCGCCCCTGGTGCAACGCCGTTGACACGAATTGCCGCGCCTAATTCTTTGGCTAAAATTTTGGTCATGGCAGCTAAACCTGCTTTGGCTATGCTATAAACTGCATAATTTTTTAGTCCGCGTTCGGCGTGTATGTCGATTATATTGACAATACAACCCTGACGCATTGCCAAACTGTCCGCTAATGTGCTTGCTAAAAAAAACGGGGCTTTTAAATTACTGCCCAGTAGTTCATCCCATTGTGCTTCGGTGGTTTCATGCACATCGGTGGGATAAAAAGCAGAGGCATTATTGACCAACACATCAATGCCGCCCCATGCTTGCTGGGCTTCATTGGCTAGTGCAGTTAATTCTGACAATTTGAGTAAATCAGCTGCTTTTATTTTTGCCGAATTAAGACGAATGGCATTGAGTTCAGCACACAGTTGTAATGCCTCGGTCGATGAGGTGCGATAATGTAAAAAAATATTATAGCCTTCGCTGTGTAACAATCTGGCACACGCCGCGCCAATGCGTTTTGCCGCGCCTGTGATTAATACATTTTTTTGCATGACGATTTTTGGTTGATTAAATTGAGCATTCTAACCGATAGCAGGATGAATAAAACCTAGCTACACGGTAGACTTAATTTTGACAGTGGGTTAAATGTTACACGGAGTCCAAAACACGTTTTGGACGTTTTGTGCCGTCCAAGTCATGCCTTGGACTCCGAACTATAGACAAATGTAGGAGAAACACAGGTTTGACTTACTAACTTATTTTTTTGATGCGATACTTTTTTCGATTTTTAGGAACTTTCTGTGCTACTTGTCTATAAACAAAAAAAAATCCTTATTCTGCTAGCGGATGGTGAATTTCATTCGGGGACGGTGTTAGCCGAAATGCTAGGTATTAGCCGTGCGGCTGTTTGTAAGCACATAACACAATTGGTTGAAGCGTTAGACTTAAATAGGGTGGCAATCAGTGGTAAGGGTTATCGACTGGATAAGCCGTTGGAATTATTGACACAAGAAAAAATTATCGCGGTGATGGATGAACAAAACCGTGCATTCATCAGTGTGTTAGAAATCCACGATCAAATTGATTCAACCAATCGTTATTTAGTGGAACGCACGCGCCACCAAGCTGTTTGTGGATTGGTATGTTTTGCCGAACAGCAAACCGCTGGCAAAGGTAGACGTGGACGTGAGTGGGTGTCGCCTTTTGGTCATAATATTTATTTGTCCATCGCGTGGCACTACCAACAAAGTGGTTATGCAGCAATTGCGGGCTTGAGTTTAGCGGTGGGTGTGGCGGTGATTAGGGCATTAACCGAACTGCAACTGACTGAGGTCGGTTTAAAATGGCCTAATGATATTATTAGTAGCGGTAAAAAATTGGGTGGTATTTTAATCGAGGTGTCAGGCGAATCCGATGGTGCGTGTAGTGTGGTTATCGGTGTGGGGTTAAATTTATTTTTGCCCGAAACTAAAGCCGAAAGCATTACTCAGGCGTGGACAGATATAACGAAAATGACAGGGCAATGCCCGTCAAGAAATGTGTTAGCAGGTAAGTTATTGAATCAATTACTGCCATTACTGGCAAGTTATGAGCAACAGGGGCTTAAGGCGTATTTGGATGAATGGCGGCGTTATGATTGTTTAAAAGGTTTACCCGCGACTTTATTTATTGCACAGCAAAGCATTGAAGGCATAGTTGCAGGCGTGAATGATGAGGGACTGTTATTGCTTAAACGTAAAGACGGCAGTGTTCAAGCCTTTGCATCGGGTGAAGTGAGCTTTAGTGGGGCAGGGGTGTGAAGCTGTTAGTCGATATGGGTAATACGCGGCTTAAATGGGCAACTGTCAACGATGAGCAATTGATAACTGGCGAACCGTTATTAAATGCTGTGCTTACTCAACAAACATTGCTTAAACTCTGGCAACCGCTTACAGCACCCACGCAATTGGTGATTGCTTGTGTCAGTGCTAATCAATCACTGACGTTGGTGATGGAGGTTGCAGTTAGTTTGTGGGCGGACATTAATATCGTGCGAGTGCGTTCGCAAGCACAGGGTTTTGGACTGACTAACGCCTATTTACAGCCCGAAAAATTAGGCGTTGATCGTTGGTTAGCGTTGATTGCGGCGCGACATTTTTATACTGTTCCTGCTTGCGTGGTGGATTGTGGAACGGCAATTACTGTCGATTTAATTGATGCAGACGGTCATCATTTAGGCGGCTTGATTAGTGCAGGCTTAGCGTTGATGAAAAAATCCTTAGCACACGGTACGGACGCACTGCCTTTTAGTGACACTTCGCATCCATTAGAGGCTGCCAATTTTACCGAAGCGGCAATTTATAGCGGTACATTATTGGCAGCAGTGGGTTTAATTGAACAAGTATTAGCCAAACAAACTCAGCCGCTAACGCTAATTTTAACAGGCGGCGATGCGGCGATAATTGCCCCACATTTAAGTATTAAGGCGATTGTTGATCCTGATTTAGTGTTGCGTGGCTTAGCCATTGCCGCTGATAAGTCAACCGATTAAAGCATTGACACAGGAAGCCCGTAATGCCCAGCTTCCAGCTCCATGTATTTGACTTGCACGCTGATGTCCTTGTCTTTCAGGAGTGGCATTTTGTCAAAATAACTGTCATCCCACACAATTGGTCGCTCAAATAACAGTACAAAATCATCACCGTGATAACGAAAGATTGTCGCTTGTGGAAATTGAGTTTTAAGTTCTTTTGCAAGGTTTACCAATAGTAGGCTACCTTTATTCCAGCCGTATTTTTTATTGTACTGGGAAAAATTATTTAATAAACACAGCACCAAAACAGTATGCTTACGGTCGGTATCGCTCAGTATGATGTGTAAATAGCTTTCGTTATAAAGCTCAGTCAATGAATCACAGAAAAAATAAGAAAAGCGTTTTTGTTCAAGTTCATTGTTCGGTGTTTGATTAGTTTGTACGATCTGGGTATTTTTCAGTACCTCAATGGCTACTTTAGCGACTTGCGGATGAAATTGTGTACCAGAGTAATAGTTGATTTCTGCCAATGCCTCCGCTACCGTTTGTCGTGCTTTATAAATACGATTGCTAGTCATAGCATCAAAGGCATCGGCGACTACCATAATGTAGGATAAAAAAGGTACTTCATCGGGACTATTTGTTTCTGGATAGCCCTTGCCATCGTAGCGGGCATGATGATAACGAATAATATCAGCGAGGTCTTTGTACATATCAATTTTGGACAGCATCTCGTAACCCGCATAAGCGTGTTGTTTGATTAGCTCATATTCGATAGCACTTAGTTTGCCTGGTTTTAACAATACCGCATCAGGGGTAGCCACTTTACCTATATCATGAAGAATAGCGGCTTGTTCAAGTTTTTTAATATCTTCTGCATTGATACCTAACGCACCAGCAATTTTTTTACAATACTCTGCAACTCGAATAGTATGACCTGCGGTATAAGTGTCACGTTGTTCAATAATATTCACAAAAGCCAGTATAGTTTCTTCATAGTTGGCAATTCGCTTGGTTTCCATTGCGGCTAACATGGCTTTTTGTTGATGTGAACGTAGGATTAACGCCACGTCCATTGCCAGTCTTTCCAGTATATGTACTTCTTCGACTTCAAAACCCTCGGCACGGTCTGAATAGAGAGCAAATACGCCTAATACTTGTTTATCCTCCGTGCATTGCAAGGGAATGGTGAGCAACCAATGCAGAACAGCATCAGTTTCTTGATGTTGTTCTTGTAAACATGGATTACAGCGTTCGATAATTGTGCGATTGTGCAATATTGCCTGTAAAGCTACCGATACGGGTTGATTGCTAAGCTCCGCGTCTAGGCTATAAGTCGTTTGCTTAAGAATAGCGTTATTTTTATCAGTTTTATGGACAATTTCCAGTTGTTTGTTATCGATAAGTCCAACCCAGATGGCGTGATAATGCGGATGTTTAGCCAATTCTTCTACGCTATTTTGTAACGCCCCCTGCACAGAAATAGCTGTCAATAATAATTCGTTGACATCAGATACGATAGCCAACAAGTCTTTAAGGTATTTTTCATGCTGGTACATTTTTTCTAAACCGCGTGTTCTTTCAGCGATTTTGGCTTCTAGCGATTTATTCAGTTGTTCAATATTTTTCTGATAACGATAAATTATGTTGAGAAAATAGGAAAAAATACTCAACACAATCATCGCACCCAACACGACAAAAATTTGATTTCTTACCGTATATTGCTGTAACAATTGTATTTCTTGTTGAAGTATATCAGTGGGTATGGAAACTCGAATCCCGCCGCGCACATCGCCTATCGAATACCCTTGATTGTCATGACAGGCAAGACAAGCAGGTTCTACTTTTAACGACCCCATAAAATCAAAGGCTTTATCATCGCTACTCAAGCGATAATAATATTTTTTATCGCGATGATTTTCAAAATATTGCAAGGCTTCCGTTTCAAACGCGTCGGCGGCATTATGAGGGTTTACGGGTTTTAAGCTGGTGATTTTGTAAAAATAATGACTGTGCTGATTGGACAGCTCTGAAATTTGGCGCAGCATCCACGCAGGATTAATTTTGATTAGCGTGTTACCTTCGCTATCTAAAATGAAGTTGTCTTTCAAATAAGGATTAGGGTTTAGCTCTGCATTTTGTTTGACATAAACACCGCCATACATCGCACTCCAACTGCGCGTGACCACCATATTATCAAAATGCGCAATCGCTTCTTGGAGCAGTTTTTGCTCGGAAAGCTGCCTTTGTTTATGCCTTGTTATTTCAAAGCTAGACAACATAAAAGCAGTTGCTACTATCACAATGATAATAAAAAGTAGATTAGCGGTCTTTTTTCCTATATAGGTCATAAATTTTTTTTGATAATCCGTAAAATCGGAGTCTAGCGAGTAGAATAGCACTGTGTCGCAAAAAATACTCACTACGCAAATAAAGCGTTTACATTTTTTGCGTACCTTAAGCATCACTCTCTATAAGCTGTATCAGGATTTGAGTTGATATGATAATCTGTCACTCCACTACTTCTTGCTGTCGTTTAACAAAAAGTTACCATGAAATAATGAACATATCACTCGAATTAATTTACTCATGACCGAAAAAAATAATATAGTTGTTGATGCAATGCCTTTTTTTATTGCCGAACAATCCGCCCCCGAAAAAGGTCGTTATGTGTTTGCTTACACCATTACTATTACCAATGAAGGCGCGTTGCCTGCAAAATTATTGCAACGCTATTGGTTAATTACCGATGCCAACGGTAAAATTCAGGAAGTGCGTGGCGAAGGGGTGATTGGTGAGCAACCCTATTTGAAACCAGGGGAAAGTTTTCGCTATACCAGTGGTGCGATACTGGAAACGCCTGTAGGTATTATGCAAGGTTATTACACAATGCGTTCGGATGACGGTGATGATTTTAATGCCACTATTCCCCAATTTACTTTATCTATTCCCAGAGTTTTACACTAAATTAAATGTCTATTTACGCTATCGGTGATGTTCAAGGCTGTTTTGATGATTTATTAAGGCTGCTGGATGCGATTTCTTTCGACCAAAATAAAGACCAGCTTTGGTTTGCGGGCGATTTGGTTAATCGTGGACCTAAATCCTTGGAAACACTACGCTTTGTTAAATCATTGGGTAGCGCGGCAGTTACCGTACTGGGCAATCATGATATGCACTTGTTGGCTGTCTCCTGTATTGAAAGAACCAATAATAAAAAAGATGCCTTAAATCAAGTGCTAGAATCATCCGATAGCCTCGAACTGATTGATTGGCTAAGGCATCAACCGTTATTTCACTACAACAATAATTTTTGCTTAGTTCATGCGGGTTTACCACCACAATGGGACTTTAAAAAAACCAAAAAAATGGCGTTAATTGCAGAACAAGCATTAAGACGACCTGATTATCAGAATTTTTTAAAACAAATGTATGGTAACAAACCTAATCTTTGGTCATCCAGTTTGAAAGGAACAGCACAGTTGCGCTTTATTGTTAACTGCTTTACTCGAATGCGCTATTGCGATGAAGACGGGCGATTAGATTTTGCTAACAGCGGTCCAGTAGGTTCGCAGCCCTCAAATTTACTGCCGTGGTTTGATGTGCCTAATCGTAAAAATGCTGATATGCGTATTATCTTCGGTCACTGGTCTACGCTGGGTTATTACGAAGGAACGAATTGTTATGCGATTGACACTGGCTGTCTTTGGGGTGGTCAGTTAACCGCGTTAAAATTAGATAATCCTGTGCAGCGTATCAGCATTGATTGTCCTGGCTATAAAAAACCCTCAAAATAATTTCTCTTGCCTGAGTAATTATGTCGGTTAGTACAACTTTAAAAACATCTGCATTAACAATCGCCTATCAACTAATCCCTCACTACGGTTATTTAAGAATTTATTAAACTATGTTATTTAACCGAAAAAAATCCCGTTATATCGCTTATTTTTTCTAAAAATAATCGTCATTCTCTATTTTTTATAGTGCTTTACTAGGTAAATAGGGTGTAGCCCTAGCTTGGCATAAAATTTGCTTTTATTATTGCTCTGTTACCACAAATTGTATAAAAATTACAACAACTAAGGAGTATTATGAAAAAAGTTGTCTTATTATTAGGTGTGAGCTATTTGAGCGGTGCTATCGCCGCAGAGCCTGCACAGTCTAAAGCTATCGTAGTCAATAAATCACCTGCGGCAGTTAAAGAAATGCCTGAAATGACGGTATCAGAGAAAACGTCTAGTACCCCTTTTCCAGACACGACTAAAGCAACGCCTACTTATACAATTGATAAGGAACAATTTGAAGAAAGAGTGAATTACACAACTTCGGAAGACGTTATTAGATATGCACCCAGCTTACACATGCGTAAACGTTATATCGGCGATCAAAATGCCATGATGGGCATACGCGGTACTAATATCCTTCAGACCGCTCAGAACATGGTCTTCGGTGACGGTATGCCTTTGCATAATCCTGTGAATGTCAGTTTTAACGGTGTTCCGAGATGGTCTATGATGGCTCCCAGTGAAATTGGCACTGCCGAAGTGCTTTACGGTCCTTTTTCTGCGCAATATGGCGGTGGTTCTATGGGGGGTGTTGTTAACCTAAACTCCAAAATGCCTGAAAAGTTTGAAGCGGAAATGAACGCCACGGGTATGTTTCAGGATATGCACAGAGGTGGGCGTAATGAATTGCTCAGCGGTTTTAGAACTTTTCTTTCGGGTGGTGACCGTATCAATAAATTCAGCGTTTACGGTTTTTATAACCATCTGGAAAATGATGGACAGCCGATGGATCCGATTGATACAGCGGCACTCACTAAAGCGGCGACGGGAACTAAAGTCACTGGTGGGCAATTGACCGAGCAACCACAAGCTATCGCAGGCGGATTCCCCACGCCTGCCATTATATTCGGCGATAACGGCACACAGCACGTTGTTACCGATTTATTCAAGCTCAAAATGGCTTATGACTTAACGGAAGAGTTACAAGCCCGTTTTACCATTGCTTATGAAGAACGCGACAATCGCAATAATGAGCCGCTGGTGTTAATAAAGGATGCAGCGGGGAAGCCTGTTTATAGCAGTACCGTTAGTGCAAACGCGACGGGTGGTCTAGTCAATCAAAATGGACAGCAATTCAGGCTACCAAATAATGCCTTTGGTGCCAATATTCTGCAACGTCAAGCACTCAATTATGGCTTAAGTTTAAAAGGTAAGATTTCTGATAACTGGAATATTGATACCACTGCCAGTTTCTACGATCCTTTTAAAAATCTCGCGGTTGCTTCAACCTACGCACCTCAAGACCCTAATCGCGCCAATACGGGACAAGGTTTAGTGACGGACACCCAAACATGGTGGGCGACTTACGATGGCAAATTAGCAACCGATAAATTTTTGGGGCGTGATGATTTATCATTCATGGGCGGCTATCAATTTGTTCGTGGTAGCAATAACATTAAGGTCTACGATACCAAAAAATATATCCAAGCGACTAAAGATTCTCAGCGCAGTGATGCGGGTGGTCAAACTCAAATTAATAGCGTGTTTTCACAGTTGGATTGGCGGTTTCTGCCAGACTGGAGCATCATGGCGGGCGTTAGATTGGATCATTGGCAATCCATTGGTGGTCACAACCGCGTAGCAGCAACACCTAAAATTCAGAGTGAATTTGCAGACCGTGAAGCTACACGCATTTCACCGAAAGCGTCACTGGAATTTACCCCTGATAAATGGACATTCCGCTATTCATTTTCTAAAGCCTATCGTTTCCCTGTTGCCGAAGAATTATTTGCCGCCAGCAATACCTTTCTGTCGCAGAATATTCCTGATCCGTCTTTAGGTCCAGAAAACGGTTATTTTCATAACTTTTTGACGCAATACAATATTCCACGCGGTTATATTCAGGCTAATTTCTTTTATAACCTCGTTAACGATGAAATAATCTCAATTTCAAACACATTCGGTGGTCAGAACATCAGTACCTTTCAATCGATAGGGCAAACGGAAACCATTGGTACAGAATTGATTTTCAACCAAAATAGTCTGTTTGGATTGCCGATTGATTTAATGGCGAATGGTACGTTCATGAATAAGCAAATTACCAAAAACCCTAACAACACCGCATTGGTCGGTAATGAATGGGCGCGTATTCCTAAACTGCAAACCAATGCCTCATTAACCTACCATATCTTGCCAGTATGGGATTCTTCGGTAGGTGTGCGTTATCGTAGTGATATATTCCAACGCTTTGAAAACAACGATTATGCGGCAAAAAATGTGTTCAGTGGTTCGGATGAATACACTTTTGTAGATTTCAAAACCTCTTATCAATTGCCCATACACCCAAAACTGAAAAGCACCCTCTCAGCAGGGGTTGATAACATTCTGGATCAAGATCGTTATGAAAATAATCCACTGTCGCAACGTTCTTACTATGTCAGTATGTCGCTTAAATATTAATAACATAATTTACTAAACCCAGTAGGGTATGCAGCAATGCCACCCTACTTATAATAATAACCGAGAGAAAAATGAATCAAATTAATCCCCCGTTTCCACTCAATCCACGTCGTGTATTACTGTGTGCATTACTGTTAAGCTCCCCCTTTGCTATTGCTGAAACTAAAGCCCCTGCGAAGACTGACAACACTAAAGTCATGCCAGAAATGACAGTTGAAGATCAACGTACACCCATTGCCGCAGAGACCTCTAAAGAGCGATACAAACTGCCTGCGACTACCGAAAGTATCACCAGCGAAAAAATAGACAACACCATCAACGCGATGAGTACAGAGGATATTATTAAATATATGCCCAGTATCACCGTGCGTAAGCGTTATGCGGGTGATACTAACGCGCCTGTGGCGTGGCGTACCTCAGGTACAGGTTTAAGTGCGCGTGGCTTGATTTACGCCGATGGCATTATGCTGTCTTCCTTGCTGGGCAACAACAACGGCAACACAGGTTCGCCACGCTGGAACATGGTATCGCCCAATGAAATTGAACGGATTGATGTGATGTATGGTCCATTTTCTGCGGCATACTCAGGTAACTCTATTGGCGGTGTTATCGAAATGACTACCAAAATGCCCGAAAAATTTGAAGCGGGGGCTGATATAAAAAGCAGTTGGCAGACCTACGGCAATTATGGACATAACCAAACCTTTGACACTCAGGAATATGCCTTCAATTTAGGCGACCGCATGAAAGATTTTTCATGGCGTTTTGATGTCAGCCATCTTGATGCACACAGTCAACCGATTAGCTATGTAAATCCCCTGACTTCAACTACGAAAGCGACCGCTGCCGATGTCGCTGTTAATGGTGCAGTCGCTAACTTAAATCCTTTTGGTCAATCTGCCCAAGTACAAGGTGCGGGTAATTTCAATCACACTGTCCAAGATACTTTTAAATGGAAGCTGGCTTATGACATCACCCCGACTATCAAAGCGGCGTATACCTTGGGCTTATGGCAAAATGATAATCACATCAGCTCTGACAGTTTTTTAACCAACGCAAGAACAGGCGCAGTTGTTACTAATGGCAACGTTAATATCAACGGAATGCGTTACACTCTTGCGCCTAATGCCTTTGGTGAATCGCGTGCCGAACAAATGCACTGGTCACACGGCATGAACATCAAATCCAATACAGGTGGTATTTTCGATTGGGATTTATCGGGTAGCGTCGTTGACTATGGCAAAGACATCGCCCGTGCATCCACAGGAACTCCGCTGCAATCCTCACAAAACGGCGCGGGTACGATTACCAGCTTAACAGGCACAGGTTGGCATACTGCGGATGCGAAAGGTATTTGGCGACCCACTGCTATGGGACAACATGAAGTCAGTTTTGGTTTTCATCATGATTTGTATGAGCTAAACAACCCCATTTATACCGTTGCGAATAACTGGACAGGCACGAATGGCACGGGTGTTCCTACTAGCCTTTCAAAAGGCAAAACCCAAACCGAAGCCTATTGGGCGCAAGATTCGTGGGACTTTTATAAAAACTGGAATCTAACCTTAGGTGGGCGTTTAGAAAGCTGGCACGCTTACGATGGTGTCAACAGTGCAACCGTGAATGGCAGACTGCAAACCGTTAATCAAGCCAATAACAACGTTACCCATTTTTCACCCAAGTTTAAACTGACGTGGGAGCCAATGGATCGAGTAAAAATTGGTGCATCTGTTGCCCAAGCCTATCGTTTTGCGACCGCCACTGAACTGTTCCAAACCAACCAAGTCACCGTAGGTGGTCAAACCACCATCACCAACGGCAATCCTAATTTAAAACCCGAAGAAGCCCTATCGTCTGAACTGGCAACCGAATACTTGTTGGATAAAGGTAAATTACGCTTGAGCTTATTCCAAGAGCGTATCAATAACGCCATTTATTCACAACCTGGAATCACCTCAACAGGCGCAGTGATTAACTCACCGCAAAACGTTCGCCAAATTGAAACTTATGGTGTCGAGTTTGCGGGTGAAAAATCCGATGTCGGTATAGCAGGACTTGATTTATCAGGTAATGCAACATGGGCAGATTCGCGCATCACTAAAAATAGTGATGCCGATGCCGCCGCTGCTCGCCAACCGTTCAACGCTGCCAATCCTTATGCTAACTTACCTACCGTAGGTAGTCGTCAACCGCGTGTTCCTGAATGGCGAGCCAGTGCCACTGTTGCCTATCGTCCAACCGATAAATGGACTAACTCCGTCAGTATGCGCTACAGCAGCAAACAATTTAGTGCGCTGAATAACGCAGACACCAATGGCGGCACTTACACGGGAAACACCGCATTCTTCGTGGTTGATTTACGCACAAAATACCAAATCACCAAACAATTAGCGGTCGCGGGTGGTATTGATAACGTCAACAACAATGAATACTGGATTTTCCATCCATTCCCCATGCGTACTTACTTTGCTGAGTTGAAATTCAACTACTAAGCAACCGTTAACTAAATTGTTGGGTTACGCTGTTCGTCCATTCGACAAACTCATGGCTTACAGCTAACCCAATCTACCAAGCTTTTTCTCTTGGATTCATCATGAAAGCTCCTCTTTTTTACCTGATAATGGCTATTGGTTTCATGGTTTCAGGGTGTGCTACCAACGACAGCACTGCAAAAACACCCGCCTCGAAAGAAACCATTAGTAAACCTGCCGACAAAAGCAAATCGGCTGACAAAGCCAAAATGTCTCATAAACATGAAAAGAAAGGCGTGTGTGCCGATGCCAAAGCCCCACCGTTAAGTCTGTGTGCCGAGACCGTCACCGCCACTTTTGATAACAAAGGTACGCTGTGGGCAGTGTGGACAAACAACGACTCTATTTATGTGCAGTCATCGACGGATAAAGGCAATAGCTTCACAGCCCCCGTATTAGTCAATACCAAGCCTGAAAAAGTCGCGGCTGAAAACGAAAGTCGCCCAAAAATAAAAGTTGATGCCAAAGGCAATATCTACCTAACGTGGGTACTTACGCTGGATAAAAAGCGTAGCACTTATGTGCGTTTTAGTCGTTCAACTGATGGCGGAAAATCATTCACTACCCCTGTGACCGTCAATGATGATTTGGAAGTGATTCGTCATCGTTTTGATAGTTTAGCGGTCGGTAAAAATGGCGAAATTTTTGTTGCTTGGCTAGATGCGCGTGACACCGAAGCGGCAAAAAAAGCAGGTAAAGAGGTTAAAGGGCTATCGTTGTATTACAGCAGCTCCACCGATGGTGGCAAACATTTTGCAACTAACAAATCCATTACCGATCACGTCTGCGAATGTTGTCGGTTAGATACCGCGATTGCCCCTGATAACACGCCTGTGGTGGTGTGGCGACATATTTTTGACGGCGGTATTCGCGATCACGCACTGGTTAAATTTAAAGATTGGCAAACACCTGACACGGTGCAACGCTTGAGTTATGAAGACTGGAAAATAGACGCTTGCCCACATCATGGCCCCGCTTTATCTATTGCCGAATCGGGTATTTATCACGCGGTATGGTTTAGTGGTGCGGAATCTAAACAAGGCTTGTTCTACGGCTATTCCACCGATGCAGGTAAAAGCTTTTCCGAATCCATTAACTTTGCTAAAGAAGGCGCGAGTCATCCATCAGTGCTAGCGATGAATAAACAAGTGCTGGTTACTTGGCAAACATTTGACGGTAAAACTAATCGTGCGTTAACCATGAAATCCACCGATGAAGGCAAAACATGGTCAGCACCTGAAGTGCTTGCAGAAACCACAGAAATGGCGGATGAGCCATTTCTAGTCAGTGATGGGCAGCGTATTTATCTATCTTGGCAAGTCGCACAAAAAGACTATCAACTCATCGCTATTAAATAGTTCAGGCGTAGATTGGGGGTGAAGCTCTGCGAACCCCCAACTTATTTTTAGTGTTACAATTTTCAGTAGTGGGTTAAATCTATTTTTTAACAAACTATCAGGAATCCAATAGCTTTAGCTATTGGCAAATCGTAAAAAGCTAAAGCTTTTTGACTCCAAATTTAACCCACCTCCCAATTTTCGTTCATATTTTTAGACTTTTACTTGGCATACTCATGAAATCTCCTAGCTATTTTTTATTTTCAGCATTCTTGGCAATCACAGGTTGCGCAACTGACAGCACGGTAGAACAAACTGCTACCCCGCAACACAACGAGCATAGTCAACATGGCGAAAAAGCTCCTGTGTGCGCTAAACCATCGAGTCAATGTTCCAATACCGTGGCTGCGGAATTTGCCCCCGATGGTGTGTTATGGATTACTTGGGCAAATAACGAGCATATTTATGTGCAGTCATCCGCTGATAAAGGGCAACATTTCAGAAACCCCGTTATAGTCAATGCGATTGCAGAAAAAGTGACCGCTAAAGGCGAAAATCGTCCGAAAATAAAATTGGATGCGAAAGGTAATATTTATATCACTTGGGCGTTATCACTGGGTGAACACCATGCAGGCTACATTCGTTTTAGTCGTTCCACCGATGGCGGTAAATCGTTTTCCGCGCCCATCACCGTCAATGATGATTTGGATGTGATTGGACATTCTTTTGACTCAATGGCAATTGGACAAAATGGTGAAATTTTTATTGCGTGGCTAGATGCGCGTGACACCGTTGCTGCCAAAAAAGCAGGACAGAAATTTGAAGGATCGTCGCTGTATTACACTTGGTCAAACGATGGTGGCAAGTCTTTTTATCCAAATAAACGTATCGCCGCTCATGTCTGCCAATGTTGCCGCCTACAAACCGCTATTGCTAAAGACAACACCCCCGTCATTACTTGGAGACATATTTTTGATGGCGGTATCCGCGATCACGCCCTCGTTAAATTTACCGATTGGAATACCCCCGCTGAGTTGCAACGTGTCGGACAAGAAAATTGGAAAATCGATGCTTGCCCACATCACGGGCCTGGTTTAGCAATTTCTGACACAGACGTATATCACGAAGTGTGGTTTAGTAATGCTGATGTCAAAAAAGGCTTGTTTTATGCGCATTCCAATGACGGCGGCAAACATTTTTCTGAGCCTATGGCGTTTGGTGGCGCGGGCGCAACGCATCCCCATGTAAAAACGTTGGGGAAAAATATCGCTATTGTTTGGGAAGAATTTGATGGCAAAAAAAATGTTTTGCAGTTAATAAAATCAACGGATGCTGGCAACACATGGAGTAAACCAGAAGTCATTGCCGAAGCCGCTAAAGGCGTTGATACACCGTTTTTAATCAGCGATGGACAAGCGATTTATGTGTCATGGCAAGTACTACAGCAAGATTATCGATTACAAAAAATTAATTTTTAATCAGCCATAAATCAGTTTTAGCGGTTTCACATCCAATAGTTAACGCTATTGGATGACTATTTTCTATATAATTATGCCACCTAAAGCTAACGCACAATAAAATGATACCGTTCGTGGTGAGCTTGTCGAACCAGATTCACACTTCGACAGGCTCAGTGCGAACGGTTTTTTAATCATTTTTGACTGTTAGTTATACCTTGCCGTTCAACACTGACAACAGACATTATGGATATTATTAACTTTTTATTTCACTTGCTAAAAGACCCATTGGCAACTTTGCAAGATTTTTTAACCCATTATCAAACCCTGACTTATCTAGTAGTCGCGCTGATTATTTTCGTTGAAACAGGGCTGATAGTCATGCCGATATTACCTGGTGATTCCTTGCTGTTTGCCATTGGATTATTGGCTTCATCAACTGGGCAACTGGACTTACAAATACTGATTCCTTTGCTGATTGGTGCAGCATTATTGGGTGACAACGTCAATTATTATGTCGGTAAACATTTTAGCCGCTTCATTAGAAAACGTGAGCGGATTTTATTTTTCAAACATGAATACCTGATTGAAACCGAACAGTTTTACCATAAACACGGTGGCAAAGCGGTAATTGCCGCCCGTTTTGTACCGATTATTCGCACCGTCGCGCCGTTTGTTGCAGGTGCTGGCAGTATGAAATACAGTAAATATATTTTGTTCTGCATACTGGGTGCGAGTTTATGGGTCACGAGCTTAACATTGGCAGGTTATTTTTTAGGTTCTAATGAATGGGTAAAACTTAATTTTGAAAAAATCGTTTTGGGCATTGTGTTTGTGTCGTTTTTACCGATGATAGTGCATGTGGTTAAAAGTAAACTTCAAAAACCAGCCCCCTCTAAATTGTCATAATTTATGCTGGACATTGATAGTAAAGCCAGCTAGATTAAACCTACAAGTTACTTGGTTTTTTTGCCATTATAATCTCACTGCTTTAGGGAGTAATACGCCATGATTCATAAGCACGTTCAATTTTATTTACGTCATGTTAAAGATGATTTACCCGCAGGTTTGGTGGTATTTTTAGTCGCCTTACCTTTATGTTTAGGGGTAGCTTTGGCATCGGGCGCACCGCTGTTTTCTGGATTAATTGCAGGCATGGTCGGCGGTTTAGTGGTCTCATGGCTCAGTGGTTCGCAACTGAGTGTTTCAGGACCCGCCGCAGGTTTGACGGTAATCGTGTTTAACGCAATTGACACACTGGGCAGTTTTCAAGGCTTATTAGTGGCGTGTATCTTAGCGGGGGTGTTGCAATTAATCTTTGGTTTTTTAAGAGCGGGGATTATCGGGGCGTTTTTTCCAGCGTCGGTGATTAAAGGGATGTTAGCGGCGATTGGCTTAATTTTAATTATTAAACAAGTGCCGCACGCGACAGGCTACGATACCAGCTACGAAGGTGACGAAAGTTATATGATGGAAACGGCAGAATCCAGTTTTCATGAATTGTTTGACGCGTTAAATGCGTTTTCACTAGGTGCAACCATTATTAGTGTGATGGCGTTGTGCATTTTACTGGCGTGGGATTCTGCGTGGATTAAACGCAAACGTTATTTAAAACTGATTCCCGCGCCGCTGGTCGCTGTGCTGTGGGGCGTGGTTTATAATTTTTTAGCCAACGAATACGCGCCCGATTTTGCTGTCAGTGCCAAACATTTAGTGAGCTTGCCCGTCCCTGAGCATATCGGTGATTTTTTTAATAATTTTATGCTCCCCAATCTCAGTTATTTGGATCACTTTGCTAATCCAAAGCTGTACACCGTGGCAATTACCATCGCGATTATTGCCAGTTTAGAAACTTTGTTAAGCCTAGAAGCGACCGATAAATTAGATCCATTAAAACGCCTCGCACCGACTAACCGCGAATTAAAAGCCCAAGGTGTGGGTAATATTATTAGCGGCTTATTAGGCGGTTTACCGATTACGGCAGTTATTGTTAGAAGTTCTGCCAATATTAACGCGGGTGGTCAAACCAGTTTGTCGTGTTTTGTGCATGGTGGCTTGTTATTACTGAGCGTCTTGTTTTTCTCGCAGTTTTTAAACGTCATTCCGCTATCTTGTTTGTCCGCTATTTTGTTACACACAGGCTATAAATTAGCTAAACCCGCGTTATTCAAAGAACATTATGCAAAAGGCATGAGCCAGTTTTTGCCCTTTGTGATTACGGTCGCCGCTATTTTAGTGACTGACTTATTAATCGGTATTGCCATCGGTTTAGCCATTGGCTTGGTGTTTGTGATGCGTGCTAATTATCACGCGGCAATTACCCTGACGCAAGACGGCTCGCATTATCTGTTAGCGTTTAATAAAGATGTGTCGTTTTTAAATAAAGCCTTGCTGAGAAAATTCATTCTGCATATCAAAGAAAACAGCACAGTAGTCATTGATGCTCGCAAAGCCCACTTTATCGATCACGATATTTTAGAAACCGTGGCAGATTTTTTAAAGACTGCACCCGATGATAATATTTCAGTGGAACTAATTGATTTATATGGTAAAGAAACGCTTAACGTCAATCATCAGCCACTGGTCGTACTGAAAGAAAGGACTGAATAAAAAATACCAACGAATCAATTAATTGTCTAGGTTGGGCTGCTGCTATTTCGTAACCCAACACATTGACGGTAAATGGTGGGTTGCCAAAAAACGGCAGCCCAACCTACGGTAGTTATATGGCTAAAACACAATAAAATGATGCCGTTCGTGGTGAGCTTGTCGAACCACGTTCACACTTCGACAAGCTCAGTGCGAACGGTTTTTTAATCAATTTAAACTGTACTAGCTCTAGTCGATCAAGCGAGGAAAAATGTTAGCAAATTTAAAAGTCGATTTACCAGCGGGTATCGTGGTGTTTTTAGTGTCGATACCGATGTCGCTGGGCATTGCCTTAGCGTCAGGCGCACCGTTGTTTTCAGGGTTAATCACAGGCATTATCGGTGGGTTGGTTGTCGCACCGTTAAGCGGTTCGCAATTGGCGATTAGCGGCACGGCGGCAGGTTTGTCAGTATTGGTATTAGCCGCTATTAACGAATTAAGCTTTAATGGCTTTTTGTTAGCGTTGGTTATTGCAGGGCTATTGCAGATTTTATTAGGCTTGCTGAAAGCGGGGGTGATTGCGCATTATTTCCCGTCTTCAGTCATTAACGGACTATTATCGGGCATAGGTATTATTTTATTTTTAAAACAAATTCCCCATGCCTTGGGTTATGACAGCGACTACGAAGGCGATTTTAGTTTTTCTCAATTCGATCACACTTCCTCATTTTCTGAGTTAGTCAATGCCGTTGAATTTATTTCACCAACGGCGATTGTTATCGCGCTGATTTCACTCATCCCGCTTATTTTATGGGAACAGCCTTTCATCAAATCACTGCGCTATAGTCGTGTCTATCAAGGCATATTGTTAGCGGTGCTGTTAGGCATATTCAGCAATCAATACTTGGTTCATTTTGCCCCTGAGTTAGCATTAAAAGACACTCACTTGGTGATGATTCCTGTTTTTAACGATTTTGCGGGCTTGTTGGCACAATTTCATACCCCTGATTTTTCCCTGTTTGACCAGCCCAGAGTTTATTGGATAGCGACAACTCTCGCGCTAGTCGCTAGTTTAGAAACCCTAATCTGTGTTGAAGCGGTTGATAAATTAGACCCGTATCGGCGTGTCACTTCGACCAATCGTGAACTGATGGCGCAAGGTTTAGCCAATATCGGCAGTGGTTTGATTGGTGGATTACCATTAACCCAAGTGATTGTGCGCAGCTCTATTAATATTCAAGCAGGGGCGCGAAGCAAAACAGCGGCAGTAATTCAAGGTGTTCTCATGTTACTGGCAGTCAAATTTATACCCGAATGGTTAAACGAAATTCCGTTAGCCACCCTAGCCAGTGTGTTATTAGTGGTTAGTTATAAACTGATTAATCCTGCCTTGTTTAGAACCATGTACCAAGCGGGGTTTTATCATTTCATTCCGTTTTGCGCCACTATTTTGGGTTTAGTGTTCACCGATTTATTAATCGGCATACTCATCGGCTTAAGCTGTGCGTTGTTTGCAATTCTGTTGGAAAACTACAAAAGTGCTTCGTATTTCCGTGAAGCGGTCATCGGCAATAAAATCATTTTTCGCTTATCAGAACACGTTTCGTTTTTGAATAAAGCCAATATTAAACGCACGTTGGAACACGTCCCTGCTAATTCTGACGTGGTCATTGATGCCACGCGTTCAAAATACATGGATTACGATGTCTATGAAGTGATCGAAGATTTTAAAAATGAAGCGCAGTTCAAAAACATCAAACTGACGCTAGAAAATATGCGTGGCTTTGGTATCCTTAAGCCGATTGAAAAAGCGAGTAGCCACACCTATGACAGTCAGCAATCATTAACCCCAGCGCAAGTTTTAACGATTTTGCTGTATGGCAATGAGCATTTTATTAATAACCTCGAAGCCAATCGTAATTTACTGGAGCAAGTCAACGACACCCAGCAAGGGCAGTTCCCTATTGCTATTATTTTAAGCTGTATGGATTCGCGCACCTCAGTGGAATTGATTTTTGACTTAGGCTTAGGCGATGTATTCAGCGCACGAGTAGCGGGTAATATTGTCAATGACGATATGTTAGGTAGTATGGAATACGCCTGCAAAGTAGCGGGATCTAAATTAATCGTCGTATTAGGGCATACGCATTGTGGCGCGATAAAAGGCGCGTGTGCAGAGGTAAAATTAGATCATCTCACGGGTTTACTGGCTAAAATTCAACCTGCGGTCACAGCGGTGACAGCGCAAGGTGTGTTTTCGACCGAAGAACTGGTACAAAAAGTTGCCGAAAAAAATGTGCTACTGATGGTTGAACAAATCAGACTGCAAAGCTCGGTGCTGGAAACCCTAATTCAAAGCGGTGAAGTCGGCATTATTGGCGGTATGTACGATGTAGAAACGGGACGAGTAACATTCTTTGACCCTAGCTGGGTTTTAGAATAAATTTGTATCTATTGGGAGTGCAAGAGCTTTGCTTGCAAATCAGGCAAAGCCAAACCTCCTGCGTTCAGCAATATTAACCGCGTAGATTAAAGCCCTCTCGCACTTAACTCCAAATTCCCATGAGCATTATAAAAAAACTAGCTTCGCAAACTGCGATTTATGGTCTTAGCAGTATTTTTGGACGATTCCTTAATTATCTATTAGTTCCGTTATATACCTATTATTTTACCGCTGCTGAATATGGGGTGGTGTCTGAGTTTTACGCTTACGCTGGCTTTTTGTCAGTGTTTTTATTATTGGGTTTTGAAACGGGTTATTTTCGGTTTCGTGATAAAACAGGGCAGGGTAGAGATACTACTTATTCAACTGCGTTAATTTTCGTATTATTAATTAATATTGGTTTTTTCTTACTCATTTTAGCTAGTAATAACTGGTTATCAGCGGCATTGAATTATGCGGATCATCCAGAATATATATTATGTTTTACTCTGATTTTAACCCTAGATGCTATTGCGGCGATTCCATTCGCTAAGCTTCGTGCGGAAAACAAAGCATGGCGGTTTGCGGGAATTAAAATATTGGAAATACTAACCACGGTGGGATTTAGTTTATTTTTTATTGTTTACTGCCCTAAAGCATACACAGAAAATCCACAGTCTTGGGTAACAATTATTTATGATCCGACACTAGGTATTGCTTATATTTTTATTGCTAATTTAATTGCCAGTTGCTGTAAATTTTTATTACTTAGTCCTGAGTTAAAAGGCTTAGCATGGGGATTTGATAAGCAATTATTTATTCGCCTACTGCGTTATTCATTACCGATAGTCGTGATTGGTTTTGCAGGTATTATTAATGAAATGCTAGACCGTGCCTTATTAAAATATTTATTGCCTTATGATCTAAATACTAATCTAAAAATGCTGGGAATTTATGGCGCGTGTTATAAATTATCGATACTCATGTCATTATTTATTCAGGCGTTTCGTTATGCCGCTGAACCGTTTTTCTTTGCCTACGCAGATAAAAGCGATGCGCGGAAAGTTTACGCGGACGTGCTTAACTTCTTTGTCATTTTTTGCATGGCGATTTTTTTGCTAGTGACGTTGTTTTTGGATTTTTTCCAATATTTTGTCGGTGCAGAATTTCGTGTAGGGCTTGAAGTTGTACCGATTTTATTGATGGCAAATTTGTGTTTAGGCATTTATGTCAATTTATCGATTTGGTACAAGCTGACAGATAGAACATTGCTGGGGGCGGCCGTATCGTTAGCGGGGGCAGTATTAACGATAGCATTGAATGTGTGGTGGATTCCTGAGTTTGGTTATGTTGGTTCTGCGTGGGCAACATTGGCGTGTTATGCCAGTATGGCGTTCATCTCCTATTCATTAGGGCGGTATTATTATCCTGTTGCCTATGACGTTAAGCGGCTGTTAGCTTATATTGTTCTGGGATTAGGCTTGTATTTTGCAAAACAACCTTTGCTCACTTATGTTGAGTGGCAATCGTGGTTAATGTCGGGCGCGTTAATGTCGCTTTACTTATTGACGGTCGCGTTGTTTGAAAGACGAAAGAGTAAATAATGCTAAAATACCGACCGTCTAAATAAATTTCGTCTTTGAATTTCAAAGACATCATGTAGGTTTCATTATGAAGCCTTTTAAAACTAGCCAGAGGCTGTCTATTTATGAAAAAAAAATTATTAATGTTGAGCATAAGCTCAATTCTGTTAACTGCCTGTGTTACTAATCCTAACACGGGACAATCTAGTATGAGCAAAGCAGCCATTGGTGGCTTAGGTGGCGCGGCTGTTGGTGCAGGTGCGGGTACATTATTTGGTGGTAATGATCTTAAAAATGCAGGTTTAGGCGCGTTAGCAGGTGCGGCAGTGGGCGCGGGTATCGGCTACTATATGGATAGCCAAGAAAAAGAAATGCAGCAATCCTTGCAAGGCACAGGCGTACAAGTACAAAGAACGGCTGAAAATACGATTAACCTAACAATGCCTGATAGCATTACCTTTGCAACGGGTAAATCCACTTTAACACCCCAAGCGCAAACCGCATTGAACACGGTTAAGACGATATTAAATCAATACCCAGACTCAACGATTATGGTTACTGGACACACTGATGATGTGGGTTCAAATAGTAATAATCAAATTTTGTCACAAAATCGTGCCACCAGCGTAGCCAATTATTTAGCGCAACAAGGTGTTAATCCATCGCGTCTTCACAAACAAGGCATGGGCGAAAGTCAGCCTAAAGTGCCGAATACTAATGATATGAATCGGGCGCAAAATCGCCGTGTAGAATTAGCAATTGTGGCTAATAATAATGCGGGAGCGCAACAAGGCGCAGCACCTCAACAACCACAACCACAACCACAACAACAGAGTTATCCTCAGCAACAACAAGGCTACCCACAACAACAGGGCTATCCTCAGCAGCAACAAGGCTATCCACAACAACAGGGTTATCCTCAGCAGCAACAAGGCTACCCACAACAACAGGGTTATCCTCAACAGCAACAACAAGGCTACCCACAACAACAAGGTTATCCTCAGCAGCAACAAGGCTATCCACAATAATTTACACTTTATTGTAGGTCATGGAGTGCAAGCTTTGCTTGCACTCAGTGACTCCATGCCTAGTTTCCAAACAATAACTTAAACGTATTCAGTGTTTCTTCCTGCGTAAATTCCGCAAACTTTAACGCAAAATGACTGCGAATCTCGGCTTTGTGGTTATCGAGGTTTTCAATCAAGCTGTCGATAGCTAACAGGGTATCGGTAGGTGTTTCCATCGCCCGCATTTCGGCACTGAATTGTTTTAAATGTTCTTCTTGAACCGAACAATCTTGAAAATCTCCTAATACTTCTTGCAAGCTTTTTAAAGCATTAAGCAACTGTTTTATTTTATTTTGCGGGTAAAGGCTTTGAAAAAAATCCATTAAATAGCGCAATTTTTTACACGATTTTCTTAACTCATGTAAATCTTCCGCAGGTGATTGATCGGTAATTGCTTTGCCTTCTTTCCATACCCGTTGAAAATTTTTCCGTATTCTTTTATCGGCTAATTCCTTGATGCTAAGTTCTGATGCGATAAGTGCTGGCTGTTCAAGATAGTTTTCCCATGCGGACAAGCTTGATAAATAGTGATTGGAGCGTAATTCATTAGCCAGTGCTTGTTGAACTTGTTGCTGTTTTTTGTACAAAAAATCTTGAAATGGATTGAGATGTTCACGCATAGCCAGCGGTAAATCATTTTTATACTGCTCAAAGTTTAACAAATAAACATCGAGGTCGCGTGTTTCACTGGTAATACTCCCCAACCAAGAAAAAAATTGAGCATAATGGGCATTAATATCATTGGGTAATATTTTTTTCAATTGACTGAGTGCTGAGCGGGTTTTACGCACCGCCACTCTAAAATCATGTAAAAATTCGCTATCAGTATTATTGATAGTCCCTTGTTCATTGTATTTAATAGTTTTTAATAATTGGCTATAAATAATTTTAATAGCAATATCGGCAGGCATCTCAGGCGTTAAAGAAATAACTTTTTTGGGTAAATAAATACTTTTATTCTCTTGTTTTAACGCTTCAAGTAATACCGATTTTCTAGTCGCTATTAAACCTAATTGTGAAATTAGCAGATTACTTATAGCTTCCGCTTCTTGGTCATAACCTTTTATTGGTTGTAATAAAACCCGATGCTTAATGTGTTCATATTCTTCGACAATCAGTCGTAGCGTAGTTTTTTTATCGCTATTAATAATATTAAACTGCTGAGATTGAACCGCCACTGTACAAATTGGCAATAATGCCCGCATTTCTAGCATCGATTCAAGTTTATTGCGAATTTCACTCTGTTCAAATTGCTGGTAAAACTTAGGTACTTCATTTAATTCTGTGCTGGCAATAATCAAACCATTTTCAAATGATTTTAAAATAAATGTGGAATCACTAAACTCAGCAATAACTTTATTGGAATAAAGCCGCCAGTCAAAACTATCGTAATAAGTTTTTAAATAATAGTGTGGGAAAACAAGTTGATTATCTACTAACTCACTGAGTTGAGTGATAAACTGTTGCACCGTTAAGTTAACGGGAAATTTAAATTGTAATGATATAGTCATAGCACGGTAAGATAATGGATTGGTGACTTAACAATACCCTATTCACATAAAATAACAATGGAAATTGTTGTAAAACCCTATAGGTAACAATATGAGCAGAGAATTATGGTTACTTCGACATGCAAAAGCGAAGCGCGACGAGCATGGTGAAGATTTTGATCGCGCCTTAAAAAAAAGCGGCAAGCAAGATGCTCTAAAGTTGGGCGAATGGCTAAAACAACAGTTATTAATACCTGATTTAATCATCAGTTCGCCTGCAAAAAGAGCTATTTCAACAGCCAACAAAGTAATTAAAGCAATCGAAACTGACTTAACTATTACCGAGGACACCCGTTTATATGCCCAAGGTTTTGAACGTTTAAAAACTGTATTAGCCGAATGTCCCGTAGACGCTCAGCGTGTTTTATTAGTCGGGCATAATCCAGAGTTAGAAGATTTGTTAATTCACTTAGTCGGTTTAAGTGTTATTGCCGATAGAAATAAATTGTTATCTACTTGCGCGTTAGCCAGACTAGAGCTGCCTGATGATTGGACGCAACTTAGCGCAGATTCCGCTCATTTAATTTCGATTACTGACGTGCGGTCTTTAGAGGAATAGAGCTAAATGATACCGTTCGTGGTGAGCTGTGAGTTTGTCGAACAGTCGAACCACGTTCACACTTCGACAAGCTCAGTGCGAACGGTTTTATAATCACAAATACTGTTTTAGCTCTAACCTTATCATGTGTCCAATAGACACAAAACAGTTAAAGCGTGTTACTCCAGAGCTATTGGTTATTAAGACTTTTCGCATAAATACTTCCCAGCCTGTTTTTTGCCTCGATATCACCTTGACTGGCTGCTTTTTGTAGCCACTCAATAGCCGTGCTGGTATTAAGCGGCACACCGATTCCCAGCTCATACATAATGCCCAGATCAGTTTGTGCTTTAACATCACCTTGCAACGCTGCTTGCTGCAACCACGCGGCGGCTTGTGTTTCATTTTTTGCCACAACACGCCCGTTTTTATACAAAATCCCTAAATTATATTGCGCTTTGGGATAGCCCTGAGTCGCTGATTTTTGTAGCAAATCCAGAGCTTTCCTTTCGTCTTTCGCTACCCCTAAACCTTTTAAATACATCACGCTTAAGCCATTTTGCGCGGGGGCGTTTCCTTGATTAGCTGACTTTTGTAACCACACCAATGCGTTGACATAATCGTGTCTTGACGCATAAATCGCTCCCAGTTTATATTGAGCATCCGCTTTTCCCGCTTGTGCATCTTGCTCCCATTGCGCAAATTTTTCGTTTTCAGGGTTTGTGTTGGTGGCACAAGCAGCAACTAATAACGCGATAGTTATCATTAAAATAACACACAAAAAATGGGGACTGTTACGCAAAATTTTCATCATTTTCCTTAGTTTTACGGTAATGGGTTAAACTTGTTATAGCGATATTAATGACTGCCAGTCCTTTAAAGGACTGGCAGTCATGCTCAAAAGTAAAAATAACAGATTTAATACACTACCAGTTTTACCATGTACGGGCATATTACACTCTTTTGACGCAACTATTTATAAGACAGTAATAACCAACGCAAACACAAATACAAAAATCACAAACAGTGTAAACCATGCGCGTGTAGATAATCCCGCTGCAAATTGTTTTAATTCTGCCAACAAAGCTTGCTTTCTATCGGGTGCGTCCAAAATTTTTTGATAATGTCCGCGAAAAGAATGCGCCGCTTCGTAAGCCTCCTCTTCGGCAATCAATTCAGCAATCGTTGGATAAAACTCGCCGCATTCAAGGCATCTTATCTCCGAGGTACTACGCTCATGACCACAAACTCGACAGTTATTCATGTTATGCTCCTACGCAAAAATTAGTAATGTGATTAATATACAAGCTTAGACAAAGGTAATAAAGCCCATACCCTATTTGACCTGCGTTTGATTAAATCCGCGCTCCCCGCTATCATGTACTTTGTACAATGTAGGTAGAGAATATGTCGCTATTAACGTTTGAAATCCAATCACAGCGATTGAAATTTTTAAAATTACTGAGTGTGTCGGCACTTTATGTGTTTGCGTATCGCTTTGTTGGTGATTATTTAGCCCCTCAAGGAAGCACGAATCTATTTTTTATCGCCACAGGTATCGCTTTAGCCGCACTGCTTTTAGGCGGTAGAGTTTACGCACTAAGTATTTTTTTCGGCAGTATGATTGCCAATCTGTTGAGTGGAATTGACCTTTGGATAGCCCTTAACATTGCCACGGGCTGTACGCTGAGTGCGGTTTTAGGCGCAACTTTCGTCACTTACAAAAACAACATTGATTTATCACTCCGTTCTTTGCCTGACTATCTGCGCCTGATTGTTTTTGGCGGTTTTTTGGGGTGCAGTATCGGTGCGTTGATAGGAACAACCACCTTGCAACTGGCGAATATAATTAAGCCAGATCATTATTTTATGGAACTGCTCCGCTGGCTAATTGACGATGTCTTGGGCGTTGTTTTAATTACGCCGTTAATTTTAGTATGGCAAAAAATGCCAGCTCCCTTACTAATCGCAAAAAATAGACTAAAAATAGCTCTTATCGTAGCGGGAACGTGGCTAGTCGGACAAATTATTTTCCTCGGTTGGTTTCTTGAAATTTTAGGTATGACTGCTAAAGGTTATTGGTTATTTGCCATTATCACCTTAGTAGCAACTCAATTAGGCAGACACGGTACGTTGGTTGTTTTATTGATGGTAGTCGTGCAAGCCATGCTGGGGGCGACCCACGGTGTTGGCTTTTTCGCCGATGATTTGGAAAAAGCACAGCTGATTAATTTTTATTTTTACAGCATTAGTTTATCGTTAGTCGGTGTCGCGTTAGCGATTCATATTGATAAGCGCGATTCAATAGAGCGGGAATTACGCGAAAGTAAAGAAACTTTTTTCCACCTGTTTGAAGACTCCAATGATGCAGTACTATTGATTAAAAATGCGCTGTTTATTGATTGCAATGCGGCTACTTTAAAATTACTGGGCTATGCTGACAAAGCGCAATTAATTAATCATAGCCCTAGTAAGCTATCGCCGCCTTATCAAGAAGACGGGCGTGATTCTGAACAAAAATCCGCTGAAATAATCGCCATCGTACTAGAGAAGGGGCATTATCGTTTTGATTGGTGTCATCTACGCGCCGATGGTTCTCCTCTTTTTGTTGAAGTCACGCTCAGTAAAATCAAACTACAGGGTGATATGATTATTCATGTAGCTTGGCGTGATATTAGCGAACGTAAACGCATGGAGTCGGTAATACGCGACAGTGAAGAACGCTTTAAAAGTATTTTTAATCAAGCCCCATTGGGTATCGCAGTGGTTGATTCACTAACAGGGCGAATTCTTGAAGCCAATGCGATGTTTGCAAAAATTGTAGGCAGAACGGTGGAAGAGGTCACCTGTATCGGTCGGCTTAGTTTTACCCATCCTGAGGATGAGCAGAAAGATTTGGCGAATATGGCATTAATGCTTGCAGGAAAAATCAACGGTTTTACTATGGAAAAACGTTTGATTCGTCCTGATGGCAGTATAGTCTGGGTTAATTTAACGGTCGCACCGATGCAGGTTGAAAATCAAAACTACCCGCATCATCACTGTATTATCGAAGATATTACCGAACGCAAACAACTGGACGCTACGCAATTGTTTCTGTTTGAATGCGGCTATCAGCAATCGGGTGAAGATTTTTTTGCCTCGCTGGCGCGTTATCTTGCCGAAACATTGGAGATGGATTATGTCTGTATTGATAGATTGAAACCAGATGGTTTAGTCGCAGAAACTGTGGCGATTTATAGTGATGGTCATTTTGAAGATAATGTCTCTTATAGCCTGTATGACACGCCTTGCGCTAACGTGGTCGGTAATATGATTTGTTGCTTTGCTGACAATGTGTGCCATTTATTTCCAAATGATAGTGTGCTGCAAGAAATGAGAGCAGAAAGTTATATTGGCACGACATTATTGGATTTTAATGGTCAACCCAATGGATTAATCGCGCTCATTAGTCGCAAACCCTTGAAGAATAGATTGTTAGCGGAAATGTTGCTTAAATTGGTAGCGGTACGCGCCGCAGGTGAATTAGAACGCCAACAGGCAGACACCGAATTACGCATTGCAGCAACCATTTTTGAATCCCAAGAGGGGATGTTTATTACCGATGCCGAGCGAATTATTGTCAAAGTTAATCACGCGTTTACTAAAATTACTGGTTACTCGCCTGATGAAGCAATCGGACACACCCCCCGTTTGTTACGTTCGGGACGACACGATGATGCGTTTTACACGGTGTTATGGCAAAGCATTGAGAGTACCAATATGTGGCAGGGTGAAATTTGGAATAAGCGTAAAAACGGTGAAATCTATCCGCAATGGCTGACTATCACCGCAATAAAATCCAGCCATAAAGGAATAGTGACTCATTATGTAGCAACACTGACTGATATTACTGAGCGTAAAACTGCCGAGGAAAACATAAAACAGCTCGCTTTCTACGATGTATTAACTAATCTGCCCAATCGTCGCGCCTTGTCCGAGCGTATGAAATATAGCATCAGTTTAGCGCGGCGAGAAAATAAGCTGATGGCGGTGTTAATGCTGGATTTGGATAAATTTAAACCCGTCAACGATAATTTCGGACACGCAGCGGGGGATCAGTTATTGAAACAAGTGGCGCAGCGTATTAAAGCCCGTTTGCGGGATATTGATATGGTGGCGCGTTTAGGGGGTGATGAATTTGTGATATTGCTGGATGATGTTAGCCACCCCGTGAATATTGAGCGCGTCGCTAAAGACATTATTAAAACCTTAGCTCAGCCGTTTTTACTGAGTCAGAATGACACGGTGCAAATTGGTGCGAGTATTGGTATTAGCTTATATCCGCAGCATGGCGATAATCCTGAAACACTCATCGATAACGCCGATGCCGCGCTGTATCTGGCTAAAAAACAAGGACGCGGTTGTTTTGCCTATTTTTCTGAACAATTAACCCTGATTGCACAACAACGTATTGTTCTGGAAGCACGGTTACGGCTGGCAATCAAACATCAGGAATTGCGTGTGTATTATCAGCCACAAATCGATATTACCAGCAACAGCATCATCGGCGCGGAAGCTTTAGTTCGTTGGCAAGACCCCAAGATAGGGCTGATTTTCCCCGATGACTTTATGCCAATTGCCGAAACCACCGATTTATTTTCCATTATTGATGCGTGGATATTAACAGAAACCTGCAAGCAAGGGCGGCAATGGCTGAATGCAGGTTTGCCACCGCTGACTTTAACGGTTAATTTGTCGCCGCAACAATTTCGTCATCGTGATATTAGCAGCGAAATCGCTAGGGTATTGGCAGAAACGAATTTTCCTGCTACCCAACTAGAATTGGAAATAAGCGAAGCGGGTTTAATGGCAAATCAAGATCAAGCACTGGCTATTCTCACTGATCTAAACAATCAAGGTATTCAGTTGGCAATTGATGATTTTGGTACAGGCTATTCATCATTCTCAGCTCTTAAACACTTTCCACTGAGCATTATAAAAATTGATAAAAGCTTTATCAAAGATATTCCCTTGTTAGCCAATGATATGATTATTACCAGCACCATGATTAATATGGCGCATAATTTAGGGTTTAAAGTATTAGCAAAAGGCGTGGAAACAGCTGAACAACTGGTATTTTTACAAAGACGCGGTTGTGATAGTTACCAAGGTTTTCTCTATAGTCCAGCAATTACAGCAGAAGCCTTTGTTGAGTTATTGCATAAGGCTACGGTATAAAAATTGCTCAATTTTTGCTAGAGATGACAATCTTCAAGCCCGTCATTCTGGCATGGATGCCAGAATCCATGCTGGAATGACGGTGTTTATTTATTATGATGAACTTATCACAAACTTAAATAACTGATAATTTAAAGCCGTTATAGTTTAGACTTACTCAAAGAACCCTTACTATAAAAATCAACCACTGGATAATATTATGCCTACTCACAGTAACAGACCAATTTCCCCGCATTTACAAGCTTATCGATTGCCACTGACAGGCATTATTTCTATTACTCATCGCATGACGGGGGTATTTTTATCCGTTGGCTTAGTTGCCGTTATTTATATTTTGTTGGAAATTGCAGGCGGCGCGGCTGATTATACTTCTATGCAACAATTGCTTAATGTTTGGTTGATAAAACTGGTGTATTGGGGGTTTATTTACGCGCTGTTTTTTCATTTATGTCACGGTGTGCGGCATTTAATCTGGGATACAGGACGCAGCTTTGAGCAAGAAACGCTAGAACGCTATGCCTTGATTGAATTGGCGGCTTCAGTCGTCTTAACTTTTATTGCTCTTGTGTGAGGATTTTATGCACTACAGAACACCATTAAGCCGCGCTCGTGGCTTAGGATCAGCTCAATCAGGTACTCATCATTGGTGGATGCAGCGCGTCACCGCTGTTGCCCTAATTCCTTTATCATTAGTCGCCATTCATTTACTCAATTTGAGTTTTAGCGCGTCTTATCCAGAAACCTTGGCGTGGTTAGCCGCGCCATTACACAGTACGCTGATTATCGCTTGGCTATTGGCGGTTTTTTATCATGCTGCCTTAGGTTTACAAATCGTTATTGAAGATTATGTTGCTGTCGAAGGCATGAAAATAACAGCCATTTGGACGGTAAATATAGTTTTCTTTTTGTTAGCATTGGCGGGTGTGCTTGCCGTGTTGCGCGTTATTTCAGTAGGCTAAGCATGACTTATAAAATCATAGAACACGAATACGATGTCATCGTTGTCGGTGCAGGTGGTGCGGGTTTACGCGCTACATTGGGCATGGCAGAAAAAGGCTTAAAAACCGCTTGTATCTCTAAAGTTTTCCCAACGCGTAGTCATACTGTCGCTGCACAAGGTGGTATTAGTGCCGCGCTCGGTAATATGGGTGAAGACGATTGGCGATTTCATTTTTATGACACAGTCAAAGGTTCGGATTGGTTAGGCGATCAAGACGCGATTGAATATATGTGTCGCGAAGCCATGAACGCAGTCATTGAATTGGAACATTATGGCGTGCCGTTTTCGCGTACCGAAGACGGCAAAATTTATCAACGTGCTTTTGGTGGTATGACGACCCATTATGGCAAAGGCACAGCACAACGTACTTGTGCCGCTGCTGATAAAACAGGTCATGCCATTCTGCACACCCTGTATCAACAAGCGATAAAAAATAACGCTGAGTTTTTTGTCGAATACATCGTGCTGGATTTAATCATGCAGGACGGTGAATGTCGTGGTGTATTAGCGTGGTGTTTAGATGATGGTTCATTGCATTTATTTAAAGCCCACGTCACCGTGTTAGCGACAGGCGGTTATGGGCGCACGTTTTTTTCCTGTACGTCTGCGCATACTGTCACAGGTGATGGTAATGCAATGGTATTACGCGCTGGCTTACCGTTACAAGACATGGAATTTATTCAATTTCATCCCACAGGCATTTATGGTTCTGGCTGTTTAATTACCGAAGGCGTAAGAGGGGAGGGTGGTTATTTAACCAACTCCGAAGGCGAACGTTTTATGGAACGCTACGCACCGTCTGCTAAAGATTTAGCTTCGCGTGATGTGGTCAGTCGCGCAATGACCATTGAAATTCATGAAGGACGTGGCGTAGGAAAAAATAAAGATCATATTTATCTGCATTTAGAACACTTAGACCCCGCGTTGATACACGAGCGTTTACCTGGAATTGCTGAAACTTCACGCATTTTTGCGGGTGTTGATGTCACCAAAGAGCCAATTCCTGTCTTGCCTACCGTGCATTACAACATGGGTGGCATACCGACTAATTACAAAGCCGAAGTCGTTACCTTAGACGGTGATAATCCCGATAAAGTGGTGACAGGTTTAATGGCGATTGGTGAAGCCGCGTGTGTCTCGGTACACGGTGCAAATCGTTTAGGCTCAAACTCATTGCTGGATTTAGTGGTCTTTGGACGCTCTGCCGCTATTCGTTGCGCCGAACTAATTCAACTAGGAACTCCACATAAACCACTCGCCGCCACTGCTTGCGATGCAGCACTGGCGCGTTTTGACAGCATTCGCAATGCCAACGGTGTCCGCAATGTGGCGGAGATTCGTTTAGCGATGCAAAAAACCATGCAAAGCAAAGCAGCGGTGTTTAGAACCCAAGTCACACTGGATGAAGGTATCTCGGCAATGGCAGACATCAGCAAAACCTTTGCAGAAGTCGGCGTTAAAGATAAATCGCTAATCTGGAATACTGATTTAGTTGAAACCTTAGAATTGGATAATTTACTCGCACAAGCCAAGGTCGCTATTAATGCCGCTGGCAATCGTCATGAAAGTCGAGGCGGACACGCCAGAGAAGATTATCCCAACCGTGATGATACCAACTGGATGAAACACACGCTAACATGGCTGATTGATGAGCAAGTCAAAATCGCTTATCGCCCCGTGCATTTATACACGCTGACTGATGATGTGGAGATGATTCCCCCGAAAGAACGGGTTTATTAAGCACTGATACAGGAGTCCAATAGCTTCAGCTATTGGACTCCTGCTATAACAATCAATAAATGATTTTTTGCTCTTTCAACAACGCGTAAATTTCATCCAGCGTTTGCTTATCGGTATCAAAAATCACTCCAGCTAAATCAGTATGACTGTTAGTAAACAAACCAATCAAGCCCGCGTTTTTAATCGTGTTAATCAATAAAGCCGTCGCCTCAGTTTCTAACACCGTCGTTGCATGACCGTTATCAAATAAGCGTCGCTCCAATTGATAAGCCACGTCGCTACGCAAAGAACCTATCAATGAAACAGCGGTCGGTACTTGGCTAAAACGGGCGGCACGTTCTTCTAAGCTAACAGGTGTGTGCATCTCATCGTCATGAATGCCCGTAATCATACCCGCGCCCACTGTGCCATTGGTTAAGCGGTCGATGATAATAAACGCGCCCGTGCCTTTGTTGGTTTTGTACGGGTCTATCACCACGGGTGCATTAACCGATACCGTGCAAGAGCCAATTTCATTGAGTTTTAACTCTTTGGCATCGTGATGTTCTAAGGTATTGACATCAATACGGTGATGAATCAGTGACACCGAACCTGATACACTGCGGGTTGCTAATTTAATCGTATATTGCCGTCCTGCAATTAACGGCTGTTCTGTCATCCACACCAAGGTAGCTTTGAATTTATCGGTAATGGTTGCAGGGATGGTTTGATTGCCGACTAATGTATCACCACGACTGACATCAATTTCATCTTCCAATGTGAATGTGACTGCCATCGGTGGAAATGCGCGTGCTATTTCACCGTTGTATGTAACGATAGATTTAATTTTGCTGGATTTACCCGACGGTAATGCTGTAACGGTATCGCCTTGATTAAACACACCCGATGCGACTGTACCGCAAAAGCCACGAAAATCTAAATTAGGGCGGTTGACATACTGCACAGGAAACCGTGCATCGACAAAATTGTGATCGTCGGCAATTTTGATGCTATTAAGAGCTGTCATTAATGAATCACCCGTAAACCAAGGCATATTCTCACTAGCATTGACCACGTTATCGCCATCTAATGCTGACATCGGAATAAAACAAATATCGTGTAAATCTAAACTATGGGTAAAAGCTAAATAATCTTGCTTAATTTTATTAAACACGTCTTCACTGTAGCCCATCAAGTCCATCTTATTGACAGCAACAATGACGTGTTGAATGCCCAATAAAGACACGATAAAGCTATGGCGTTTAGTTTGAGTTTGCACACCATAACGGGCATCAATCAAAATAATCGCCAAGTCACAGGTAGACGCACCTGTTGCCATATTGCGGGTATATTGTTCATGCCCTGGCGTATCGGCAATAATAAATTTGCGTGTTGAGGTCGAAAAATAACGGTAAGCCACGTCAATAGTAATGCCTTGCTCGCGCTCCGCTTGCAAACCATCGACCAGCAACGCGAGATCGATTTTACCCGCGCCTGTCGTACCAGATTTGACGCTATCGGATTGCACCGCAGCCAACTGGTCTTCATAAATCATTTTAGAATCGTATAACAAACGCCCAATGAGGGTACTTTTTCCATCATCGACATTGCCGCAGGTTAAAAAACGTAATAATTCTTTGCGTTCGTGTTGTGCTAAGTAAGCATCTATATCAGTGCTGATTAAATCGGATTGGTGGGACATGGTTTTTTATTTCCTAAAAAATATTTTAAAGTTGCAAAACTCAGTTATTCGCAATTAAGCCGCGTTTTTTAGCTCTTGCTTCATCAATAACTTGAACAGAGGTTGGTGACAAGTTCCATATTTTAAGTATTGGGTTTAGTTCCTTTTCAACTTTGTTTTGTAAATCTTGTCGCCAGCTTGGGTCTTGCTCTTTGATAACGAGGACAAATTCAAAACATATTTCTGACAAGTCAATTTGTGTAAATCTTGGGGGTAATGCGTCACTTTTTTCGTTATGTCGATTCAAACGCATAGCAATAAATAGTGCAAGTGTGTCTCTGAATTTTCCTTTTATGTCATTGAAAAATTCATCGTGTTTTAATCGTTTTTCAAGCGTATCAAAGAAAAAGGTTATATTTGTTTCTGATTTTATTTTTTCTTTCTCAGTTTTTACGAATTTATCAATTCGTGTTTGATTTAGAACTTTTGGAGCAGTTCGTTTTGCTTCAATAATCAACACTATTGGTTTATTTTTTTTGATTTTAAATAATAAAAATTCAGCGGTTTGAACACCTTCTTGCCGTATACCCTTGTGTATACTGCTTTCTTCAATATCAAAAATTTCATCACTTGAATATGAACCAAAACGCATACCTGATTCTTCAATTGTAATTTGACCAAGGTCATCAATTGTTTTTCGCATTTAACAGTCAGATAGGTCTAATTGTTGTTCATACAATTTAATAGATTCATCAATGATTGGATTATCTGGTAAATCATTTTTTAAATCAGATTGTACCCATTCATCATTTTGATAAGAAAGCACGGGAATGGACATTTGTTGTTCTTGGGCAATTAAAAATAATTTTTTGATGACAAAATAGGAATGGCTAGCTAGAAAAAATTGAATGCCGTGATTAGCGAGTACGGCAATAATATCAAGCAGGTCAGCAATAGCTTTTGGATGCAAGGCTGATTCTGGCTCATCAATAAAAATAATAGAATTTTCATTTAAATAGCCATTACCTAGCAATGTATCCAATATGGCAATTTTTTTAATGCCTTCGGCAGTTACTCCCATAGGAAAACGTTGCTCTCCTTGTCTGAAATACCAACGTTTTCTAACTTCATTAAACTCGATTCTACCGCCAATCATACCTTCTAAAAGATTTCGTACCTGATTGAAATCGTTAGAACCGTGTCCTCGTATTAGCGATTCCTGATTGTAAAATGGTGCTTGACAAAATCCTTTTGAATCTACATCCTCTGCAAAACCGAAATACACAGGAATATCTGATGGAGGTGTTTGCAACGCTATCGCTAAATCAAAATAGGTATTATCAAAACCAAATAATCTATCCCGTAATACAGTTGTTAAAATAATATGGTGCAGTGATAAGACTTCTTTGGCAGGTAAAAAAATGGAATTATCTGTTCGTGGGGTTACTTGGTTTTTTGAAATATTAGGTCTACTAAAATCATTAGCAAATTCATAGCTAAAGTTTTGTTGATTAAAAAACATACTGAACGATAATAATACTTCCTTATCCAAAAACTCTACGTTTGGTTCTATGTATTCTTCTTTAACCACAATCTCTTGGTCTTTTACCAAATCACCGATTTCATCAGGTTGAAATGTCCAACGGAGATTTTTTGTCAAAATATCAGTAGCACTCTCTGGATTATCACCACGTCTGTAGTCTTCCAAAGTACGAACCGCGCTATATAAAGCTTTAAGCAAAAATGATTTACCACAACCGTTATTGCCAATGATAAGGTTAATTTTGCCTAAATTCTGCCAATCCAATTCTTTTATTGGCCCAAAATTTTTGAGTTCAGCGCGGTTAATCATGACTTAAATTTTCTGTATCGGGCAAAAAATCAGCATCCAATGCTTCTTGCAAAGAATAAGGACATTGTTCAGGAAAAGTGCTTAGTGGCAATCGCGTTTCAGTAGCAACATAACGGCGGGCATATTTATAACTTTGCTGAAAACGGTCTTCAAGCTCGTATTTCAAACTGGGATTTTCATCCAATACTTCGTCAATACCAATCCGTTGTTTATTAATAGAGTTAAGCCAACTGCGGCTTTGACGCTCGGATTGATATTGCCATTTTAGCAAGTGCATCAATAATTCTTTTAAGCGATTATTTAATTCACGCCCTTCACTTTTGCCCATGCTTTCTATTTCCTCAACCAAATGATCGAAATCCAACTCATCAAAGCGTTTGGCTTTTAGCAAAGCAGCGTTGTGTAATGCCCATGCGTAAAAATCACTGTCATATAAACTTCGTGTTGCCGCCATATTACTTCTCCTTTTAATCGGTAAAGTTGACTAAAAATACCCTTCGCGTTTCTTCTGTTCCATAGATCCAGCTTGGTCGTGGTCGATTAAGCGTCCTTGTCTTTCAGAAGTAGTGGTCAACAGCATTTCTTGAATGATTTCGGGTAGCGTGGTGGCTTCGGATTCAACTGCGCCTGTGAGCGGATAACAGCCTAACGTACGAAAACGTACTTTTTTCATTTCCACTTTTTCGTTTTCACCGATGGGCATACGCTCATCATCGACCATGATTAACATTCCATCACGCTCAACCACAGGGCGTTCTTTGGCAAAATAGAGCGGCACGATGGGAATACTTTCTAAGTGGATGTATTGCCAGATGTCCAATTCTGTCCAGTTGGATAAGGGGAATACACGGATACTTTCGCCTTTGTCGATTTTGCCGTTGTAGATATTCCACAATTCTGGGCGTTGATTTTTTGGATCCCAGCGGTGGTTTTTATCACGGAAAGAATATACACGCTCTTTTGCGCGGGATTTTTCTTCATCACGTCTTGCGCCACCGAAAGCGGCATCAAATTGGTGTTTGTCTAGGGCTTGTTTTAAGCCGTCGGTTTTCATCACGTCAGTGTGTTTTTTACTGCCGTGGGTGAATGGTCCGATGCCTTGATCTACGCCGTCTTGATTGACGTGGATGATGAGTTCTAGCCCCAATTTTTTTACCATATAATCGCGAAATTCAATCATTTCTTTGAATTTCCAAGTGGTGTCAACGTGCATCATCGGGAAGGGCGGTTTTGCGGGGTAAAACGCTTTCATGGTCAGATGTAACATGACGGCAGAATCTTTACCGACGGAGTACAGCATCACAGGACGCTCAAATTCAGCGGCAACTTCACGAATGATGTGGATGCTTTCCGCTTCGAGTTCTTTCAGGTGGGTTAATTTATAATCGGTCATTAAAAATCCATCGGGAGGGTGATGTCATGAGGAGAGCAAGCTCAATAAAACTGGGTATTCTACAGTAATTATCAGGATGATAAAAATCGGTGCAGTTGTGAAGTTAGCAGTATTGATTGTTTAACGCGGGTGGCGGTATGTTTGAAAAGTGAGACGTTGCAGTGCAACGTCTTCACGCTAGAACTCGCCTATTTGTTAATCTTTTTTGGAGAAGAATTTACCGTATAAGTTTTTCAGTTTATCGACTTTTTCAGTAATTAGATCGGCGGCTTCATCGATACGACTAGACGGTTCAATAGTGAGTGGTTTGACTTCAGGACGTTTAGTCGGCGTAAAGCTACGAGGTGCCGCTGGTTTTATTTGTTCAACTGGAGCGGCGGTTTCCTCAATTATTTTTACAACAGGCTCTATTACTTGTGGTTTAGGCTCAGGAACGATTTCTACTTGTTCTGCTTTAGTCGTGCTAAATTTTTGGTACAAGCCTTTTAATGCAGCAACATTACTGGTTTTTTCAGCAACTTCTTCAACGGGTGCAGGTTTTGATGCTACCACTGATTCAGGTTTAACAGCGTCTGGTTTTGCTGTGGTGAATTTTTGGTACAAACCTTTTAATGCAGCGACATTACTGGTTTTTTCAGCAATCTCTTCAACAGGTGCAGGTTTTGGTGCTACCACTGGCTCAGGCTCGGCTGCTATTTTTTTATCGTCCACTAAAACCGTTGCCGTCTGAGTTACGATAGGAGGCGCGATGTTTTGTACTGGCGTAATTGAAGGCTGTTGCTGAACAGGCTTTTTAAATAAGCTTTTGAGTTTTTCAGCTGGTTCATCAACCGATGCTAGGTTATTGGAAGTGGGCGTTGTTTGCTCAATGTTACCCGTTTCAACTGGCGTAATCTGCGCTAGATTGGTTTGATGTTGTAGTGCGTTGGTCAATTGTTGTTGCAACGTTGAAATCAAGCTATTTTGGCTATCCAAGTGAGCGTGCAAGCTTGATAATTGTGCGTCTGTTGCAGAAACTTTATCTTTTTCTGCTTGATAAAATTTTTGTAATTCTGTTTTGGCAAGTTGCTCTGTATGCAAACGTTCAATCAATTGATGAATAATTTTATCGTGCTGTTGCCACAAATCGTCAGCGTTAAGGTCTTCGGTGACAGGTAATGGACGTTCTCCACTATCAAAACTACTGGCTAGATTTTGAATAATCACACCAATTTGTTGATTACGTTTAATCAGTTGCTGTTCCGCGCTTGAAGCACGTTGTTTTTCAGTGTCCGCCAAACGTTGGCTTTGCGTTTGTTGTTCAGTAACTGTGGTTAACTGGTCTTGTGCTTGCTGGAGTTGTTGTTGTGCAGTAGTGAGATTAGCTTCTGCGGCAATTTTCGCCTGTTCAATGGCAACATTATTTTTAGTTAGCCCAGAAATTCTGATGCTATACAGCAGTGCGGTTAGTAACCACACACCGATGACTAACGCGGCGGCGTATAAAGGATGCTCGATGGTTAGTTGCAACCATTCAGTCAGCGTAGTTAGAATCAGGGGCAGGTAGGTTTCCATAAAGTGTCCTCAAGTATGATAGTTAGTAGGTCGGAATAAGACCGTCCAAGCGGTAGCGCAGGACGGGCGTTTCCGACATCGCATAAGTTTGTCGGAAACACCTATTTTCGCTTACGCTCAAACAGGCTTATTCCGACTTACAGGGCTACGAGTTAAACAGGCTCCAGATCAATTTCATACGCTTCGATCAAGTCCCCAACGACAGAAACAAGTGAATAGAGCGGATGAGTCACATCGTCCAAAACAATATCGAGCAACTTATTCAATAATTCCGTCGCTTGTTCATAATCACTTTCGGATTCGATATGCGATATGGGGGCAGCTAATCGGAGTGCTTGCCAAGCGGGAACGAGTTTTTCAACATCAAGTACAGCGTTCATTTTTTTCTCCAGTCATCTCTGTCATATTCTGCATGGGTCATAACTTGACGGACATAAAGCCGTTGTTTGTCATAGTGAATAACGCTTGCAATTCGATATTTATTTCCACCGACATCAAATAATGTGTAGCCATCAACGTAATCCGCTGAACCGAATGTTTTCCGCAACTCGGAAAAAGAAGTTGCCGTAAGTCGGCTAACTTTGTGAAACCATTCTTCCAAAGTGGATTTGGATTCTGGATGACACTCACAGAATTCTCTAATAGGTCTCTTGGAAATCACACGCATAGTTTCTTTTCTTTAAAACCAGTTATAGCAATTGTAGCCCGTGTGGAGCGTAGCGGAACACGGGGAACAGACATTACCAACGAAAAGCCCCGCATTTCGCAAGCTCCATGCGGGCTACTTGCTTGCACACCGATTATGCCAATTCAGTGCCATAGGATGTGCCGACGATAGGAGGCGCATCATTCGCGTCAAGTCTCTCGAACGATGCGCTTCGTTCCTCAGCACATCCTATGCCCATCTTATCGCGTTATGCCCATCTTATCGCGTTAATAGGTCTCTTGGAAATCACACGCATAGTTTCTTTAAAACCAGTTATAGCAATTGTAGCCCGTGTGGAGCGTAGCGGAACACGGGGAACAGAAAAGCCCCCGCATTCCGCAAGCTCCATGCGGGCTTTGCTTACCGCGTTTACTGACGCAACATATCGCGTATTCTATCTTCGGCAACAACAGCGTTCACTATAAAATATTCATCTGCAAATGAGTAAGCGTCCTGCCAATTTGGGAATACTTTCGCAAAAGCAGCGATCATTTCTGTAAGAGTTTCTCGGCATTCTTTTTCCTTTATGTTTCTTGCTACTACACCATCTACGACCATTGCTAGCAAAGTGTCCCGAAGAACACTCTCAAATTTTTTGTATGAGTCCAATCCTTTATCTTTCCCAAATAGCGTTTTTTTTCCACGATTCTTTTGATAAGTAGCCATAGCCATAATAAGTTTCTGCAACGAGTTAAAGGTATGTGGAAAACGTATTTGAAAAGTTCCCGCCAAATCATAGTTTGTTGTAGCCATTCCTTAAACCTTTATTTAATTGGATGTAGTTGAGTAACACCCGCGTGTATTGAAAAACTTGCATTTTTTGAAAATGTCTCTGTCGTTGAAAATCGGTTTCGTAGTTTCGTAGCCGAAAATGTCGTGTTACGCTATCGCTAACCCAACCTACTGACTTATCGCGTTACTTGCTCGGTGGCTCACGAAAACCGAGAAGGGTACAACACAACTCGGGTGAAACATCAGGAAACCAGTAAAACCCAGCATTAGGGAACATCGAGGAAGTTTCGGATAACTCGACTTCGACCACAGTAAGCGTGTACGAGGAATATGGGGAAGGATTGTCGTCAGGATTGATGATTGGTGGATCTGACCGAAATTGAGACGAGTATCCAACAAGCTTGTCGATGACTGTTCCGATAGATACATCCTGACCGTTACTTGCTCTGTTTGGGTCTGTTCCTGTTCGTGCAAAAAATATTGTTGCCATAAGTTATCATTCTGATAGTGGATGGACTGTCTTTGAAGCGGCGTAGGTTGGGCTGGCGATAGCCAACCCAACAAATCAACGGGATATGTTGGGTTGCAAAAAACGGCAACCCAACCAACACACAATTACTTCGCTTTCGCTTTATTACGTTCAATCACTTCTTTAATCACTTCTTCCGCTACGTTTTTAGGGCATGGCAGATAGTGTGAGAACTCCATAGAGAACTGTCCACGACCTGAAGTCATGGTACGCAAGTCGCCGATATAACCAAACATTTCGCTTAAAGGTACTTGTGATTTAATACGCACACCACTGGCACCCGCATCTTGGGATGTAATCATACCGCGACGACGGTTTAAGTCACCGATAACATCACCAACGTGATCCGATGGGGTGAAGGTGTCTACTTTCATAATCGGTTCGATTAACTGTGGACCCGCTTTTGGAATGGTTTGACGGAATGCCGCTTTTGCCGCAATTTCAAACGCGATTGCAGACGAATCCACCGCGTGGAATGCACCGTCTAATAAAACTACTTTGAAGTCTAAACATGGGAAGCCAGCCAATACGCCTTTATCCAGCATAGACTTGAAGCCTTTATCAACCGCTGGCCAGAATTCGCGCGGTACGTTACCACCTGTAACCGCTGATTCAAATACATAACCAGAACCAGGTTCACCTGGCTCAATGCGGTAGCTGATTTTGCCGTATTGACCTGAACCACCTGATTGTTTTTTGTGGGTGTATTCGTCTTCAACGGTTTTAGTGATAGTTTCGCGATAAGCCACTTGGGGTTTACCAACGATAACTTCAACGCCATGAGTACGTTTTAAAATATCGACTTTAATGTCAAGATGTAACTCGCCCATGCCTTTCAGAATGGTTTCACCGCTGTCTTCATCCGTTTCAACGTGGAATGATGGATCTTCTTGAATCATTTTGCCTAGAGCAATACCCATTTTTTCTGACGCTGCTTTGTCTTTAGGGCTAATCGCTAAAGAAATTACAGGCTCAGGAAATACCATCGGCTCTAAAGTCGCTGGGAATTTTGGATCACACAGGGTATGACCTGTTTGAATATTTTTCATACCCAATACGGCAACAATATCACCCGCTTGCGCTGATTCTAATTCGTTACGCGTATCGGCGTGCATTTCCACGATACGACCAATACGTTCAGTTTTACCTGTGAAGGTATTTAATACGTTGGTACCTTTTTCAATCTTGCCTGAGTAAATACGCAAGAAGGTCAACGCGCCAAAACGGTCATCCATGATTTTGAATGCTAAGGCGCGAAGTGGTTTACTCGCATCAACCGTCGCAAACAGTCCAGTGGCATTGCCTTCTAAATCAACTTCAGGCTGTGGATTCACTTCAGTTGGGCAAGGTAAATAATCAATTACGCCATCCAATACCAACTGCACACCTTTGTTTTTAAAGGCAGAACCGCAGAATGTTGGGAAGAAATCAAGATGAATTGTACCTTTACGAATACAACGTTTGATAGTGTCAATATCTGGAGTTTCGCCTTCAAGATACGCTTCCATGACATCGTCAAATTGATCAGCAACTTGGTCAATCATTTTTTCACGCCATTCTTTGACCAGTTCAACCATATCGGCTGGAACGTCATGAATGGTGTAGTTCATTGGATCGCCTGAGTTATCCCATACCCACGCTTTTTCGGTTAATAAATCAACCACACCCACAAATTCGTCTTCTGTACCAATCGGTAAAGTCATGACCACAGGCACTGCACCTAGCACTTCTTCAACTTGTTTTACCACGCGGTAGAAATCAGCACCGATACGGTCTAATTTGTTGACATAGATAACACGCGCCACTTTAGAGTCATTCGCATAACGCCAGTTGGTCTCTGATTGAGGTTCTACGCCGCCTGAACCACAAAAAACGCCGATACCGCCGTCTAATACTTTTAATGAACGATACACTTCAATGGTGAAATCAACGTGTCCTGGGGTGTCGATAATGTTGAAGCGGTAATCTTTCCAGAAACAAGTCGTTGCCGCAGACTGAATGGTAATCCCACGCTCACGTTCTTGATCCATGAAGTCAGTGGTGGTTTCACCATCGTGTACTTCACCGATTTTATGAATTTTACCTGTGAGTTTTAAAATACGTTCAGTGGTGGTGGTTTTGCCCGCGTCAACGTGCGCGAAAATACCGATGTTTCTATAATGAGCTAAATCTGTCATGTGTTTACTCTAAAGTTGGCATAAAAAACGAGTTGGCGACCGCCCTTGAGTAGTCACTCAGCAGGGTTCGGACTGGGGTTTTAGAATTGCACTATGCTCTACAGCCATAAACCTAAGACCGTAGTGGCAAGGCAAAAATGAGGAAGTCAAGCAGCTAGTTCAAAACCAAGTGAGGGGGCATTCTAAAAGTCACCATCGCCACTCACTCATCCAGCATCGAAAGTGAGTATTTTAACCTAAAAATACAATAGAAATACAGGAAACCATTAATTTGACCATTCAATGGTTCTAGTTTCTCAATAAAGTTTGTTGTTTTTATTCATTAGACAGTGTAGTTTTTAGGCACACAATCAAACATCGATAATCATCATCGCTTAAGGAATCACTGGCAATAACAAGTGTTTGCTTAGGCTTATCATCGATTTTAACGTGTAAAAATATCGCAAAAACACTGATTACAGTAGAGGGTAAAATGCGTATCGCATCAAACTTATCATCCTCTGCTAATATCCATCCTTGTTCACTATGCTCAATACGGTAGTGCTTGGTTTTTAACTGTTTATGTAAAATATAAAAATGGCAACTAACAGCAAGCAACAAAACGCATTTTAAAATAATGGGCAAGCTATTCATGATGCTTGCCAGCAAAGCCAAGCTGTGTATCAATATCATGAGTCTATTTAAGCGTTTAGAGTCGCCAATTTCTAATCTTAGTGGCTGCTGGTATTTTTTTGTTGGCATAAAGAAGAAAATTGTCCGTGATTATGATTTGATACGATGGGAGTGAGAAAATTTTTTACATTAATAGCGGTTACTTGAATAAGTGACTATTTCGCCCCATTATCTTGGCTGCTGATAATAGGGACTAACAAAATTCAATATCAACCCTCTATTTCCCTTAAATCCGTGTTATGACAATAATATTTTTTGCTTTATAAGTGATTATGATAGGATTTAAAAAAACATAATATATGGAGTATTTAACTATGACTAAAACAACTATAAAATCTGCGCCTAAGGTCAGCACACAAACCACTGCTGAACCCGAAGCTGATGACGATGAGCTTTTTGATAGCGGTGAGTTTGTTCCACCATTACCTGTTCTTGATGACGAAACGGTAAAAAGAGATGCCCGCAGAAAAATTGAAATTTATTGGGAAAAAAAACGCTTAAAAGAGCAGTTTGATGACTTTGATGATTCTGAATTTGGCTTTTAATGGCACGATTATCCCTTCCTTAATTTTATAATAACAGCCATTCCAACGCAGTTTTTACCGTTTGCGTTCTTATTTGATGCCGATTGCCGATAAAGGATTTTCTAATAACGGTTGCGGCTTCATTTTTATAACACCATGCAATGAATACCGTACCGATTGGTTTTTCTACACTACCGCCGTCAGGTCCAGCAATACCTGTTACGGCAACCGCGCAATCGGCAGTGCTGTGTGCTAACGCGCCACGAACCATTTCCAGTGCGACTTCTGCACTGACTGCACCATACTTTTCTAAGGTAGCGGGTTTAACCGCCAGCATTTGTACTTTTGAAAGATTGCTATAAGTGACAAAACCTCGGTCAAACCACCTAGAACTGCCTGAAATTTCGGTCAATGTGTATGCAATGCCACCGCCCGTGCAGGATTCAGCGGTGGCTATCATGTTGCCATTCGCCGTTAAATACAGCCCCAGTTGTGTTGCCAATGCGATTAATTCAGCATCCATTATTTTCCCCGACTAAAAAACCATGAGTATAGAGCAAAACCCGCATACCCCGATGATGCAACAATATCACCGTATCAAAGCGCAATATCCCAATACGCTGGTTTTTTATCGCATGGGAGATTTTTATGAATTGTTTTTTGATGATGCAAAGAAAGCCTCACAGTTACTCGATATAACGCTCACCAGTCGCGGCTCATCGGCAGGCGCACCCATTCCGATGGCGGGGATTCCTTATCATGCCGCCGAAAACTATCTAGCTAAATTATTACGCCACGGCGAATCGGTGGCAATGTGTGAACAAATCGGCGACCCTGCTACGTCTAAAGGTCCTGTGGAACGTAAGGTCGTGCGCGTGGTAACGCCTGCTACTGTCACCGACGAAGCCTTATTGGAAGACCGAAAAGATAATTTATTAGTGGCTGTGTGTCAGCTTGATAAGCACTATGCGTTAGCCAGTTTAGATTTAACCAGCGGACGTTTTATTCTGCAACAGGTCGATGCTGAACATTTATTACTCAGTGAAATTGAACGCCTCAATCCTGCCGAACTGCTCTATAGCGAAGACTGGATTCTGCCTGCCAGTGTCAAACAACGCAGTGGTTTATGTCGCCGTCCTGTGTGGCATTTTGATGGTGAAAGCGCAAGATTACAACTGTTAAAACAATTTAACACGCTGGATTTAAAAGGTTATGGCTGTGAAAACTTACCCGTCGCCATTGCCGCTGCGGGCGCGTTATTACACTATGTTAAAGACACGCAACAAAGCGCGTTGCCGCATATTCAAGGCATTACCACCGAAAGCAGTAACGATACTATTCTGCTGGATGCCGCCAGTCGGCGTAATTTAGAACTGGATTTTCACCCGTCTGGGCAGTTGCAACACACGCTGTTTGGCGTGTTGGACAACACCGTCACCGCAATGGGCAGTCGCTGTTTACGGCGTTGGTTACACCGTCCACTGCGCGATCAAACGGTACTCAACCACCGTTACGCCTGCATTGATAGTCTGCTCAATAATCAGTTATACCAAGCGGTGCAAGCGCATTTACGTCATGTCGGTGACATTGAACGGATTAGTTCGCGTATTGCGTTAAAATCTGCACGTCCGCGTGATTTGCTGGTGTTACGCAATACGCTTGCCGTGTTGCCTGATTTGCAACACACGTTAGCCGCCAGTGATAACCCACAACTCAATCGTTTAAGCCAACAAATCGGCGAGCAACCCGACTTAGTGTCGTTATTACAAACTGCGATTATCGACAACCCACCTGTATTAATTCGTGATGGTGGTGTGATTGCTGACGGCTATAACGCTGAATTAGATGAACTGCGCAATCTCAGCCAAAACGCTGACCAATTTTTAATTGAATTAGAAAACCGTGAAAAAGCTGCCACAGGTTTGAATTTAAAAGTGAGTTACAACCGCGTTCACGGTTATTACATCGAAATTTCCCGATTACATTCTGAAAAAGTCCCCGCTCATTATCTACGCAAACAAACTCTAAAAGGCGCGGAGCGATACATCACCGAAGAACTCAAAGCCTTTGAAGATAAAGTGTTGAGTGCGCGAGGCAAATCCTTGGTATTTGAAAAGTTTTTGTACGATGCGTTACTAACTACTATCGCCGCTGATACCGTTGCCTTGCAAAATTGCGCCACTGCGTTGGCAGAACTCGATGTGCTAGTCAACTTTGCTGAACGCGCCGACACGCTGAATTTGTCGCAACCCACGCTAGTGACTAAATCAGGCATTCACATCGAAGGCGGACGGCATTTAGTGGTCGAGCAAGTGTCAGAGATTCCTTTTGTCCCCAATGATTTAAGCTTTTCTAACACGCGACGAATGCTGGTGATTACTGGTCCAAATATGGGGGGGAAAAGCACCTACATGAGACAAGCTGCACTCATCGTTTTAATGGCGCATATCGGTTGTTATGTGCCTGCAAAATCCGCTACCATCGGCGCGATTGATAAAATATTCACCCGTATTGGCGCGTCTGATGATGTCTCTAGTGGTCGCTCTACCTTCATGGTGGAAATGTCAGAAACTGCCAATATCCTACACAACGCCACCGCAAAAAGTCTAATTTTAATGGATGAAATCGGACGCGGTACCAGCACTTTTGATGGATTATCACTGGCTTATGCTTGCGCGGATTACCTCGCAAAAACCACCAAAGCATTCACGTTATTTGCTACTCATTATTTTGAATTAACCACCTTAGCCGATGAACAGCGCAGTATTCATAACGTGCATTTAGACGCAATGGAACACGGCGACAAAATCATTTTTTTACACGCCGTCAAAGACGGGGCGGCGAATCAAAGTTACGGTTTACAAGTTGCCGCATTAGCAGGCGTGCCGCGTTCGGTGATTGATAAAGCTAAATTGAAATTACGCCAACTTGAAGACAACGCCTATTTGGAACAACAAGCCGAAGAAGGCTCACAGCAACTAGATTTATTTTCCAGCAAAGAGGCTCATCCCGCAGTGGATAAACTCAAAGACCTAAACCCCGATGAGCTAAGCCCTAAGCAGGCGTTGGCTTTGCTGTATCAGCTTAAAGACATGGTTTGAAAGAGCAACTCATGGTAATTCAGTTCTTTCGATTGATTATATTAACCCGCGAATTCAAATTAGCAAATTCATCCACGATTTAACTTATACACTTATAGTTTATAAGGGTAAATTTATTAGGGATACAAAAAACATAGAATAAATAGGGACGATTTCTATTTTTAAATATACAAATTTATTGAGAAGATGAGAAATATATTTTTTATTTAAATTTCAGTATGTTAGGAGTTAATTACAAATAAAAATAAAAACCAATAGTATAAGATCATGCCATTGTTGCGAATCAGTCTTGTTGTTAGACTAGTTACAAGTTTTGGACTGGTTATCAATGGATGTGTGCCGCTAGTTATAAATTATTGTTGTAGTAATTGTTGTGTTTTCAGAAATTAAATACCTAATGTTATTGAACACAGTAAATACATTTAAAGCCAAATCTATCGTAAGCTAGGGGCGGAAAGTTACGAATCCAAAGTGTTTGGAAAGTCGAACTGCCGAGGGTGACTACGTTAATGTCACACAAACGCATTCAATATTTTAAACATTAGTTAGGAGACGTATCATGTCAGTATCTAATCACATATCCGTGTGTACCCTCGCCAAGTCGTGTTTGTTAATACTGACATTTGGGCTAGCCAATTTGGCTCAAGCTTGCGTCACTGCCGACGTGGTTGCGCTGGATCAAGTTTTTTATTACAACCGTCTCGGCGCAATGAATCCTTCGGGAATGATTTTTGCTTTGAAGCGTGATGTTGTTTCTTCTACAAGTGGTTCAGGGCTAACTGCTGGCAATGTTAGGTTGCGTTCTGATAAAAGACCACGTCCTTTAGTGCTGCGCGTCAACGAAGGCGATTGTTTAACCGTTAATTTCACCAACTTATTAAATCCAATTGTCCCACATCCCGCTGCTCCTCATGTAGCTGGCGCGGTAGAACCAGTTGTAGCTGACCCTGCGGGTGCTGAAAATAGTGGTCCTGCTACGCGCAGCGCATCATTCCATGTGATGGGTATGCAGGCGAGTGACATTATTTCCGATGCGTCTAATGTTGGCAACAACACAAGCGGTCTAGCCGCGCCAGGCGAAAGCAAAACTTATACGTTTTACGCACAAAAAGAAGGCACTTATTTTGCCTACAGTACCGCAGCAACCACAGGTGGTGAAGGCAATGGCGGTTCTCTGGCACATGGTTTGTTTGGTGCAGTCAACGTAGAAAACAAAGGTTCTGAATGGTATCGCAGTCAAGTGACTGAGCAGGATATGACCTTAGCGACAACCAGTTCTACCCTGTCAAACGGAAAATATTACCCCGTTATTGATTACAATGCGGTTTATCCTGCTGTTGAAACCCGCAAACTGCCCGAACAGCTTATTTTAACCAGTAATCCAGATGGCTCGACTAAGGCGACCATGAGTAGCCTAAGTAGTCATATTGGTTTTATTGCTGCCGATATAGGTAAAACGCTGGTTGGAACAATAGGCAAAGCGCGGATTGATGAAGTTTTCGCCGATGGTTCAGCTAAAGTGACGGTTATAGATGCTTTTGCTAGTGAAATACCACCTTATAGTTGGAAAATTGAGGGGAGTGTTTCGCATCCTTTAGCAGGCATACCTATTTTGAATATGCGTGATAGCAGTGGCAGTATTGTTCATTCCGACCTTAATGCCATCATCACTGGAAGCACTGGAGGAGCATTTGACGCGACGGAAGAACCTAAAAACGCGATTTATCCTGATCGCACCGATCCATTCCGTGAGTTTACCGTTATCTTTCACGATGAAATCAAAGCAGTACAGGCGTTCCCTGCTTGGTATAACGACCCCGTTCTTATCCATACCTTGCACGCAGTTAGAGATGGTTTTGGCATCAATTATGGAACAGGTGGTATCGGTTCAGAAATTATAGCCAACCGCTTAGGACTTGGTCCTATGAAAGATTGTGTCGAGTGTAAAGGTGAAGAATTCTTTTTAACTTCATGGGTGATGGGTGATCCCGCAATGATCGTTGATATGCCTGCCAGCGTTAACGCGAATGGCAAGGGCGTTGTTGATAATCCCCAGTTTGCAACCAAAGTTTACTTTCCAGACGATCCGTCCAATGTACATCATAGCTATCTTAATGACCGCGTAAAATTCAGAAATTTACACGCTGGACCTAAAGAACATCATATTTTCCACCTGCACGCACACCAATGGTTACACAGCCCCGATAGTGATAACTCTGCCTATTTAGATAGTCAAAGTCTAGGAGCAGGTAGTGGTTATACTTATGAAATTGCCCATCATGGTAGCGGCAATCGTAACCATACTATAGGCGACTCGATATTTCACTGCCATTTTTACACCCATTTTGCCCAAGGTATGTGGGAATTGTGGCGGGTACATGATGTACTAGAAACGGGTACTGTACTGGATGCAGACGGTAGACCTGCACAAGGTGCGAGAGCATTGCCCGATCATGAAATCAAAGCGGGAACACCGATACCTGCGGTAGTCCCTATGCCTACAATGGCAATGGCACCACAACCTAGTGCGAAAGCAGAAATTGAATATGTTGCAGGCGCAGACGGCAAACTAACACCTACAGGTGAAGTTAAACTTCCTGACGTTTCGCTAGACAAACCTGCGTTAGGTAATCCAGGTTATCCATTTTTTGTGGCAGGTGTAACAGGACATCGTCCACCACATCCACCAATGGACACTGTTAAAGATGGTGGTTTACCTCGCCATGTTGTCACTGGCGGTACTGCAACCAGCCGTCAAGACCGTGAAAACTTTAATAAAATCATCGATACAATGGCAGCAAAAAAACTGCCCGAAAACGGTACACCTTGGGAAAGACAAGCCATGATATTTCATGGTGGCGACGGTACGACAGTAGGACCGAAACAATACGCCACACCCAAACCAGATGGCAGTGGAGGTACATTCAAGGTTAATGGTTTGCCAGCAAAACCAGGCGCACCTTTCGCCGATCCCTGTATTGATGATGCTCAACAAGCTGTGACTGGTAAAGATCGTTTTTACCACGCAGCGGCTATTCAGTTAGATGTCAAAATGAACAAGTTAGGCTGGCACTTTCCACAACAACGTATTCTGACGTTATTCAATGATGTCTCTGATACGCTGGCAGGTATAAAACCCCCAGAACCGATGTTCTTTAGAGCCAACAGTGGTGATTGTATTACCTTTGAACACACTAATTTACTGCCTAATACCTACGAAAAGGATGATTTCCAAGTCACCACTCCGACTGATATTATTGGTCAGCATATTCACTTGGTTAAATTCGATGTGATGTCTTCTGACGGTTCTGGCAACGGTTGGAATTATGAAGACGGTACGTTTAGCCCTCAAGAAGTGCATGAACGTCTTGAAGCGATCAATACACCCGAAGGTGCATGGCAAGAGCCATACGCAGTTAACCAAAGTCAAGTTCAAAAACCGAAAGTTTGCACGCTAGCTAATTTTAAAGAAGGTGGCGGCGATTGTATTCAAACCACCGTGCAACGTTGGTATGCTGATGATGTTACCAATAACATAGGCGAAGATAGAACACTACGCACAGTTTTCTCTCATGATCATTTTGGCCCTTCGACACATCAACATCCTGGACTCTATGCGGGGCTGGTGATTGAACCCGCAGGTTCAAAATGGAAGCATAATGAATCAGGTGTCGCTCTAGGTGCTAGAAACGACGGCGGTCCAACAACGTGGCAAGCGATTATTGAACCACCCAGCGGTCAAAAACCCTATCGTGAATTTTTACTGGAAATGGGGGATTTCTCACTTGCTTACCGAGCAGATAAGACACCTGTTAATCCGCCTGGAAGAGAAGAAGATGGTTTACATAATTTGGTCTCTTTAGCTGCAACTTGTCCTGGAGGTGCGCCCAGACCTTGCCCAGAAGCGATTTCTGCGGATGATCCAGGTACAATGACCGTTAACTATAGAAATGAACCGATTGCAACGCGTATCAACAATGGTGCAAATAAGCAAACGGCTGGTCTAGCGGGTGATCTTTCTTTCGCTTTTGAATCACGCACCGATCGTGCTATTCCAGAGCTGAATAGTCAGCCTAAATTTGACGCGACGACTAAAACCCCGCCACCATTGACTAACAATGTCATGGGCGGCGACCCGTTCACCCCATTATTGAAAACCTACGCAGGTGATAAAGTTCAAATCAGAATTTTACAAGGTGCGCATGAAGAAGGTCATAACTTTAGTGCGCATAATATGAAATGGCTGTTTGAACCTTCACTGAAAGATTCAGGCTATAAAGGCTCTCAAATGGTCGGTATTTCTGAACATTTCGAGTTTGAAGTTGAAGCGGTAGATAAAGTTAAAGCCAATGTCCCATGGTCGGATACCGCCTACTTTCCAGGTTCGGCAACAGACGATATTTGGAATGGTCTGTGGGGCATTATGAGAACCTATAATGGTAAAGGGGCTTTTGATGCTCAATATCCCGCGCCGACGTTGGCTAAATTGTCGAGCAATCCAAAGGGGGGCGTATTGCCTGTTATGACCTGCGCCAAAAAAGCGGATGGAACACTAGTTGATCCAACGTGTGTAACTTATGATGGTATTTGTCCAAGTAATGCACCTGCCATCAACTTTAAGGTTCATGCGTTCTTGGCAAAAGATCTGCTCGGCGGGCCTCTGGTTTATAATAAAATGGCGGGGCTGTCAGACTCAGGAGCTATTATGTATGTTCGTGATGGAGACTTCGCTACCACCACAACGACAACGACGGCTAAAGTTAATGGTGTTAAGACTACGACTAAAACCACTGTCACTCGCTTAAAAACGGGGGTGCCTATTGAGCCGCTAATGCTTCGCGCTAGAGCAGGCGACTGTATTACAATGGTGTTGGTCAATCATCTTCCAGCAGACCTAAGCAGCACTCAAGCCGATGGTTATAGTACGCTACCGATGATAGTCGAAGGCTTTAACAATAACGACATATTACCTTCCAGTTATGTAGGGCTAACACCACAGTTGCTGGAGTTTGATTCTTTGACTGGTAGCGGTTTGAATATCGGACATAATCCCAAATTGTGGACGGCTGGAAAGCCTGCTACCGCAGCACCAGGTCAAACCGTTAACTATAAATGGTATGCGGGTAGAGAAATAGTCAAAAACGGTAACCGCTTTGCTGAGCCAGTGGAATACGGTGCTGTCAATTTGATGCCATCGGATCGTATCAAACAAACCAGCAAAGGAGCTATCGCCGCGCTGGTTATTGAGCCTTTGGGTTCAACGTGGGTCGAAGATATGAATTCACGCGCTTCGGCAACGGTGACACAGGCTAACGGCGCGGGTTATTTCAGAGAGCATGTGTTGATTTTCCAAGATGATTTAAATTTACAGCAAAATGGCGTGGCAGTACCCAACACCGCCGAGTCAGAAGACCCCGAAGATTCTGGACAAAAAGGCTTTAACTACCGAACCGAACCTTTGTGGGCAAGAATGGGATACGCAGCTAATACCCCGCTATCCTTAACACATAATAAAGACTTCAGTGCCGTGTTGAAAGGCGATCCAGAAACACCCATTTTCAAATCTAAAGCGGGCGATCCTGTGAGATTGCGTGTGCTACATCCAGGTGGTCATGCACGCAACCATGTGTTTCAGGTACATGGACATGGTTGGCAAGAAGCATCGTTTACCAATGGCTCAACCGTCATGGGTAAAAATAACTGGTCTGAGTGGATGGGTTCTGAGGCTGGCATAGGCGCGGGTAGCCATCTTAATCTGATGTTGACTAATGGTGCGGGCGGCTATTATGGTACTAAAGGTGATTACCTGTATCGAGATCAAGCATCGTTCCAATTTGATAATGGTTTATGGGGAATTTTCCGAGTCGAATAAAACGCACCGTAAGCCGTAGTATGAGAGTGCAGCCTTTAGGCTGCACTCTTTTTTATGGCTACTTGAAACAAAGATTAAACCGAGACACGATATGAAAAAAAAAATTTATTGGAGCTTAGCGTTATTGCTGATAGTTGTCGCAAGCATTTTCTGGGTGTTCAAGGCTAAAGAGCTGGTACTGATTGACAAACCAACAGAAAATCAAGCAAGCAACTTGATTATCAAGGAAGGTCTCAGTATTGCCATGGCTATCGACTCGATTTCCACCGATAAAAACCCAGCGCAAAATCTGCTCGAAGGGCAGCCCGCTCACTTACAATTTACCATACAACAAGCAGCTAACAAGCAGCCTATTAAAGGTTTGCATCCCTCTGTTTGGTTAGAACGAGAAAACCCAGAAGAAAAAGCTGTTTCTTGCAAAGATAGAATCAGCTCCTATCTACAAACTCAAATGACTTTTAAACCAGAGATTAGCTTGAATTCTTATTTTGTACTGGCAATGAATAATAATGCCAGTATTTCAGTCATCGATCCGATTAACGGCTTTGGCGGTAGTAAATTAATGGCGCGTATTAAGCTAAACAGTGCAGGCGAAGATTGGGCATTAAGCAAAGATCACAAAAAACTCTATGTCTCCACACCACTCACCCATCAAGTTGCGGTGGTTGACACACAAACGTGGACAGTCATTAATGTCCTTCCCTTTGATGCCACGCCTACACGATTGGCACTACAGCCAGACGGTAAATATCTATGGGTCGGACTAGAAACGCTTGATGAAAAATCACCGATGGGTGTCAGTGTCATCGATACCGAAAAAATGGCAGTAACTCAATTGTTGGTAACGGGCGCAGGTCATCATGAGTTTGCTTTTAGCGATGATAGCCGCACCGCCTATGTCAGCAATAAAAACGATCAATCAATTGCCATTATCGACATTGAGCAATTGTCCATTAAGCAAACGCTTAAAAGTCCTGCACCGCCCATCGCGCTGGCTTTTTCAACATTAAGTAAATCCGTGTATGTGGCGGCTGAAAACGGCAATCTGCTGGTTATCAACAGCACGGTAAATACAACGCTTGACACGGGGTCGCCACTAAAAACGTTACGTTTTACTGCCGACGGTCGCTGGGGTTTTGCACTCAGTCAAACTGCCAACAAAGTATTTATTATCGATTCATCACTGAATCGCTTAGCTCACACTGTTGATGTAGGTAATGCACCCGATCAAATTGCATTTACCGATCATTTTGCCTACATTCGTTCAACTGGCAGTGAAATAGTCCACATGATTCAACTCGATTCATTGGATAAAGAGGGAACTGTACCCGTTACTACTTTTCCAGCGGGACAAGCCGCCCCCGATCAAGACAACGCACTACTGACCGATGCTATTGTGCCGACCCCCGAACGCAATGCGGTAGTGGTGGCTAATCCAGCTGATAAAACTGTTTATTACTACATGGAAGGTATGGCGGCACCGATGGGCAATTTTGAAAACCAAGGTTTAAAACCAATGGCCGTCATGATAGTCAATCGAAGTGTACAGGAAACCGCCGCTGGAATTTATACAAGTTCAACGCAACTACCCCCTGCTGGCAATTACAATGTATCGATACTACTGGACAATCCATCAGTTTATCATTGCTTTAACACTCAAATCGCGCCTAATCCAGAGCTAGTGAAACAAAGTGGGCAAGCTGTCACTGTTGACTACTTGTTGACTAACAAAGAAGTACCCGTTGGAATATCAGTGCCGATTCAAATAAAATTGAATCATCCCGACCAAGAACGCATTAAAGACAGCGTTAAAGACCTGCAAGTGCTGATTTTTCGTATTCCTGGACAAGGGCAACGACGCATGATTGCCAAAGCACAGGGCAATAGCATTTATCAAGTGGAGATTACGCCAGAAGAAACAGGCGTTTATCAAGTTTTCGTTCAATCGCCCACGCTAAACTTTACTTTTCATGATCAACCTATCCTGACTTTTCGTGCTGTTAAGGGTGCAGGGCAATGAACGGGATCAAATTAAAAATAATGATCGCCTTGTTAGCGGTGGCTGGAGTCGTGATTGCTGTGTTGTCAGATTTTCCGCAAACTTCATCTGAGCTTGAATCGCCACAGATGGCGCGTCCCGTATCATCGACTACTGTCAAACTGTTGAATACTGAGCTATTGGATCAAAACGGCACACAGGTCAAATTTATCAGCGATATAGTGGGTGACAGAATTATCGCCATTAACTTTATTTATACCGACTGCCATACAGCTTGCCCCGTGGTTTCAGCGATTTTTGCAAAACTACAAAATCAACTGGGTGAAAAACTGCAAAAAGACGTGCGCATGGTGTCGTTAAGTATCAATCCGATAACAGATACACCTGAAAGCTTAAAAACATACTCAACACATTTTAATGCTAAGCCTGAATGGGTCTGGTTGACGGGTGAAAAAAAGCCAGTTGATGATTTATTAAAGGGGCTAGGTGTTTATAGTGCGGATTACAGCAACCATACGCCCGTCATTTTGGTTGGCGATTCAATCAGTGGCGTATGGACGCGCTTTGACGGTTTCACTCGTCCAGAAACCCTAGCTGCAAAAATCGATGAATTATTACTTGCCCGCCGTGAAAAATCCTAACGGTAAGATGCTGCTGATCGGCTTGATCCTGATAGCAAACAGTCTATCAGCCGCGCCATTAACTGAGTCGGAAACACGCGGCAAGCAACTTTATATGACGGGCGCAAGTCCTTCTGGCAACGTTATTACCGCCCATATAGGCTTGGAATCGACCGAACTACCTAGCACTCAAGTTCCTTGTGTTTCCTGTCATGGTGAAGATGGACGAGGGCGACCCGAAGGCAATATCGTACCAACCAACATTACCTTTGAATATCTTGCGCTGTCTTATGGTCATCAGCACGACAATGGCAGAAAACATCCCGCGTTTACGCCCGATACATTTGTTAGAGCAATCAGCAGCGGCATTGATTCAGCGAGTAATCGATTAGATGTTGCCATGCCCCGATATACACTGCCTGATAGTGACAGTGCCGATCTAATCGCCTACTTAAAACGTTTATCCAGTGATGCGGATGCGGGCTTGACTGACACCACGATTCGTCTTGCTACATTACTACCAATGCAAGGTTCATTAGCCGATATGGGATTGGCTATGAAAAACATATTATTAGCTTATTTTAATGAAATTAACGCACAGGGCGGTATTTATAATCGTAAAATACAATTAGACGTTACCGAATACACAAGCGATAGCGAGTCAACGCTAAAAAATGTTCGCCGTTTGCTGGAAACAGAATCCGTTTTTGCCATGATAGCCCCGTTCTCTAGTAACATAGAGCAAGACATTTTGTTACTGGCTGAACGATTAGGCGTTCCTCAGATTGCTCCTTATACGCTGTTTCCTGAAGATAAATCAAGTCGTAGCCAATTCACTTTTTATCTGTTGCCAGGGCTTAACAATGAATCCCGCGCTATGGTTGATTATGCAGCGAATGAATTGCACTTGAAAAACAGTCAGTCTCTGGTCATTAGTCCTGAAAACAGTTATATTCGCAAGGTAGCTAAAGCCATCAAAAAACAAAGTCAAATGCGTGGCTCAGGCGCGGTTACTCATTTCGTTTATTCACCTAGCACATTTCAGCCTCAAGCACTGACTGCCAAATTAATTAAGCAAATGCCCGATGTTATTTATTTTTTTGGCACGAGTGATGAATTGAGTGTTTTATTGAAAAGCATCGAAACATTGAAGACAAAACCTTATGTGTTTATCTCCAGTTCTTTGACTAATGCCAAGGGTGTTAATGAACAATTTCACGATAAAATTTTTCTGTCTTCCCCAGCAGCATCTCAGAATCAAAGCAACGCAGAAGATTTTTTTCGGCTAATAAAACAAAATAATCTCAGCACACACCATTTAACAGCACAAGCAGTTACTTATAGCGCGGCTAAATTATTAGTGGAAGGATTACAAAAGACGGGACGAGAATTAAGCAGAAAGAAACTTGTTCAGAGCATAGAGCATATTTATCAATTCGATACTGGATTATTGCCAGCATTATCTTATGGTGCAAATCGACATATCGGGTCAGTTGATGTTTCTATTGTTCCAGCACTACAGTCAAACTAATACAAGAGGAGTCAAAAAACAGTTTTTTGATTCCTTAACATTGTTCGTTTCAGGATACTATGGTAAACATGAGCTAAAATATAATTGACCTTCAACATTTATTTCCAAAGGACGTTATGAACAAACGATTATTATGTACTGTGTTGCTGTGTCTGCCTGTGGTAGCACACGCCACAGCAAGCAAAGTTTCTGAACACATTTTAAAAAATGGCTTAAAAGTGTTGGTTAAAGAAGATCATCGCTCACCTGTGGTAGTGTCTCAAGTCTGGTACAAAGTGGGTTCTAGTTATGAGCCTAACGGTATCACAGGGATTTCCCACATGCTGGAACACATGATGTTCAAAGGTACGGACAAATATCCAGCGGGGGAATTTTCTAAAATTATTGCTGAAAATGGTGGCGATGAAAATGCTTTTACCGCACAGGACTATACTGCTTATTTTCAAACTATGGCAGCATCCAAGTTAGAAGTTAGTTTTGAATTGGAGGCTGATAGAATGCGATATTTGCATCTTCTGCCCGAAGAATTAAAAAAAGAACTGGAAGTGGTGACGGAAGAACGTCGTATGCGTACTGATGATAATCCACAAGCCAAACTAGGCGAATATTTTTCAGCAGTTGCTTATACCAATAGCCCTTATAAAAATCCTATTATTGGTTGGCCATCGGATATTGCCAATTATCAAGTAGAGGATTTGCAAGCGTGGTATTCACGTTGGTACGCGCCAAATAATGCCATCTTGGTGGTGGTGGGTGATGTGCAAACTCAAGCAGTATTTGATTTAGCGGAAAAACAGTTTGCTGAGCTAAAAACTAGCGAGATTAAACCCTTAAAACCGCTATCTGAAATTGAACAATTAGGCGCACGGAGACTGACTGTAAAAGCACCTGCTAAATTGCCTGTGCTAGTGCTAGGCTATAAAGTACCCAGTTTAAAAACGACCACTGATGAAAGTGAAGCTTACGCGCTGGAAGTATTAGCGGGTGTGTTAGATGGGGGTAATAGTGCGCGATTATCGGCTAATTTAGTACGCGGCAAGCAACTAGCAGTCTCCGCCAGTGCCAGTTATAGCTTAACATCCAGATTGGACAGTTTATTTGAATTAGAAGCGACACCTGTCGAAGGTAAAACGCTACCCGATTTAGAAAAAGCCTTAAAAGCGGAAGTGAACGTGTTACAGCAAACCTTAATCAGTACAGAAGAGCTACAGCGTATTAAGGCGCAAGTATTAGCCAGTGCAGTGTATGAAAAAGACTCCAATTTTTATCAAGCCATGCAGTTAGGTGCATTAGAATCCGTAGGCTTACCGTGGCAAAAAGCCGATGAATATGTCGATAAAATCAATCAAGTCACTGCCGAACAAGTGCAGAATGTGGCAAAAAAATATTTGCTCGAAGACCATTTAACCGTTGGCTATCTTGAACCACAAGCGATTCAACAATCAACCACTAACCTTGAACCGCAAGCGACTCAACAATCAACCACCAACGCCAAGGGAGTAAAATAATGACTATTCGTTTAGTAGGTTTACTGTTATTACTGTGCAGTTCTATCAGTTTTGCGGCGGCAAAAATTGATAACTGGCAAACACCACAAGGTAGTCGGGTGTTTTATGTGCGTACCGAAGGTTTACCGATGGCAGATATTGCAATCATTTTTGATGCGGGCAGTGCTAGGGACGGACAACAATTTGGTGTCGCCGCTCTTACGGCAGGCGTGCTTGATACAGGTGCGGGTAAATGGAATGCCGATGATATTGCCCAACGATTTGAAAGTGTTGGTGCAGTGTTTGGCGCGTCTACCTCAGCGGATATGGCGACTCTGACATTACGCACACTGACCGATAAAGCTCTATTTGATAAGTCACTGGAAACGGTACAGACTATTTTGACTCAGCCACGGTTTAATGAAGCCGATTTTAAACGGGAAAAAAATAGAACGTTAGCAGGTTTAAAACAGCAACAAGAATTGCCTGCTGCTGTCGCTGGTATTGCCTTTAGTAAAGCGTTATATGGTACACACCCTTACGCTCATCAAGATGCAGGCGACATCAAAACCGTTACTGCGCTTAAAGTTGCTGACTTACGCAATTTTTATAAAAACTACTATGTAGCAGCAAATGCCACTGTCGTTATTGTCGGTGATTTATCTAAAGAGCAAGCCGATCAAACCGCAATCACCTTATTAAAAGACTTACCTACTGGAAAAAAACCAGAAGCCATACCCGATGTTGCCGCACTGACAAAATCTAGCCAACAACACATTGAATTTCCATCATCACAAACCCATGTTTTAGTTGGTTTGACGGGGACTTATCGCAAAGACCCTGATTATTTTAATCTCTATGTTGGTAATCATATTCTTGGTGGTAGCGGTCTGGTGTCTAAATTGTTTGATGAAGTACGGGAAAAACGCGGCTTGGCATACAGTGCCAGCAGTGGCTTTGCACCGATGTTAAAACAAGGGCCTTTTACTGTGTCACTACAAACACGCAACGATCAAACCCAACAAGCCTTAGAAGTGCTAAACAAAACCCTGAGTGATTATGTCAATCAAGGTCCTAGTGAAGCTGAGTTAAGTGCAGCCAAGAAAAATATTATCGGTGGTTTTGCCACCCGTTTTGATACTAATAAAAAATTGGCAAACTACGTTGGTATGATAGGTTTTTATGAGTTGCCATTGGATTATTTGGATACTTTTCAGCAAAAAGTTGAAGAGCTTACGGCTGCTTCCATTACCGATGCCTTTAAACGCCGTGTTGATTTAAATCTATTACAAACGGTTACTGTCGGTAAAACGGCAGAAAAAAGTGCAAAATAAACTGAACATCATTGGTGGCAACTGGCGTAGTCGTAAGATTAGTTTTGAAGATGCAGACGGTTTACGACCAACACCTGCCAGAGTACGCGAGACTTTATTTAACTGGTTGCAATACGACATACTTGGTAGCCACTGTCTGGATTTATACGCAGGCAGTGGCGCGTTAAGCTTTGAAGCCGCCTCGCGGGGTGCGAAATCGGTGATTCAAGTTGAAAATAATCCTATCGCCTGTCGAAGTCTAAAAACCAACGCGCTTAGTTTAGGTGCGGAACAAGTAAAAATCGTCCAATCAGATGTGTTTCGTTATTTAGCGAGTGATGCACAAGCCTTTGACATCGTGTTTATTGACCCGCCGTTTAACCTAAACTTAGCGGCGCAAACCTGCCAATGGTTAGAAGATAAAGGCTGGTTAGCTTCTTATGCGAAAATTTATGTTGAAACTGAAAGGACGAATGTTGACACACAAGGTGTTTTTCAACTTCAAGAGATACCCGAAAACTGGCGATTGTTAAAACAAAAAACCGCAGGTGAAGTGATGTATCACTTGTTCGAGCGCGTTGCTAAAGCTAACACACAATAAAATGATAGCGTTCGTGGTGAGTCCTTCGATACCTCAGGAGAGCATTGTCGAACTACAGTGGTTTGACTAACTATAAAATGACAAGTGGGTGCGAATTCATTCGCGCCCACTTCTGACAATGATTTATTTCTGCACCCAATTACCCGCTGATTGATACCACCATCCACCTTGTGCATTGCCTAGCCATACCAGTAGTGAAGGAAACCACAAGGGATGATCTACAATCTAGCCAATACCTCGGCTACTGTAGCTCCCATCGCCGCAGGCGTTGGGCAAATCGTTACTCCCATCTCACGCAATAACGCTACTTTTTCCGCCGCACTTTCACCCGCAGAGGAAATAATCGCTCCTGCATGACCCATGCGCCGACCTTCGGGTGCGGTTAGCCCTGCGATATAGGCAATGACTGGTTTAGTCATGTGGGCTTGTGCAAATAAACCTGCTTCCACTTCTTGCGGACCGCCGATTTCACCGATCATTAACACCACTTTGGTTTCTGGGTCGTTTTCAAACATTTCCAAAATATCGCGATGGGAGCTACCATTAATGGGATCGCCACCAATACCTACCGAAGTAGAAATACCAATACCTAAGCGTTTCATTTGATCCGCTGCTTCATAGCCTAACGTGCCTGAACGTCCGACAATTCCAACATTGCCGCGCATATAAATATGCCCTGGCATAATACCCAACATGGCGCGTTCTGGGCTAATCGTTCCCGCGCAATTTGGACCTGTGAGGATCATGCGTTTTTCGACAGGAAAACGCCGTAAAAAGTTTTTTACCGTCATCATATCTTGGGTAGGAATACCATCAGTAATAGAAACACAGTATTTAATACCTGCATCGGCGGCTTCCATGATGGAATCTGCGGCAAACGCTGGCGGAACAAAAATAATACTGGCTTCTGCACCCACTTGTTTGACCGCTGCTTTGACGGTGTTGAATACAGGTAAACCTAAATGGGTTTGTCCTCCCTTACCAGGAGTCACGCCGCCTACGACATTAGAGCCGTAGTTAATCATGTCTTGTGCATGAAAAGAGCCGATTTTTCCTGTAAAGCCTTGGACAATGATGCGAGTGGTTTCGTTAATTAATATAGCCATGTTTTATGCTCCTGCGGCTTCTTTAGCGACAACTTCATTACGCGCTTGCACAGCTTTTTCAGCGGCTTCAGCTAAAGTGTCGGCGGTAATAATGGGCAAGCCACTTTCGGCAATAATTCTGCGCCCTTCTTCGACATTAGTGCCTGATAATCTGACGATTAACGGTATTTTCATATCAATTTTTCTAACTGCGTGTACCACGCCTTCGGCAATCCAATCACAGCGATTAATACCTGCAAAAATATTCACTAGCATAGCTTTAACATTTTTATCGGCTAACACTAAACGAAAGGCTTTTTCGGTGCGTTCTGCTGACGCGCCGCCGCCTACGTCCAAAAAGTTGGCAGGTTCGCCACCAGCCAGTTTAATCATGTCCATAGTCGCCATAGCGAGACCTGCACCATTAATCATACAGCCTATGTCACCGTCTAATCCGACATAACTTAAACCACGATCTGCCGCTGCCATTTCGCGGGGGTCTTCCTGAGATTTATCGCGTAATTCAGAAATTTTTAGTTGCCGAAACAGCGCGTTATCATCAAAACCCATTTTGGCATCCAAAGCAATCAGTTCGCCACTTTTGGTCACCACTAAAGGATTTATTTCCAGCATACTGACATCCAAGGCGCGTAATGCGTTGTAACAACCTTTAATGGTTTTAACTGCGTGACTAATCACTTCGGCATTCAAGCCTAATTTAAACGCCATTTTCCGCGCTTGAAAATCTTGCAAACCTACCGCTGGATCGATGTAAATTTTAATGATTGCGTCAGGATTGGTTACAGCAAGCTCTTCAATATCCATGCCGCCTTGTGCTGAACCGACCATGACAATGCGTTCAGAACTACGGTCTACCAATAGGCAAAAATACAATTCTTGAGCGATTTCAGTCCCTGCTTCGATGTACAATCTGCCGCACACTTTACCCGCCGATCCTGTTTGATGGGTGACTAAGCGTCTACCGAGTAAATAATCAGCAGCGGCCTCTACTTCGTCGTGGGTTTTACAGATTTTAATGCCGCCCGCTTTACCACGCGCCCCTGAATGAATCTGGGCTTTCACTGCCCATATATGTCCACCGATTTCTCTGGCACGTTGCACTGCATCTTCTGGGCTATACGCCAAACCGCCCTCCGCGATTTTTATACCGTAACCGCTTAAAATTTCTTTTGCTTGATATTCATGAATATCCATAAATTTTCCTATCGTGTTGAAATCATAACCACTAAAAACAGCCGCGTATTATATGCTTTTTAAAAAGCTGTCGTCATTGATAGTGTCATATCAATGTCATAATTGAGCGATTTATACAAAAAACCAGCTATATTTTTGTAATCTGTCTGGTTTTGATCTGCTCAACTTGCGTAGAAACTTTTAAAATGGTATTTATTGGTAACACTGACATTTGGAGATTGATATGACAATTGAAATATTGAGTGCAGTTTTAGGATGGTCAACCATCATTAATATGAGCATTTTGACCCTGTGGTTTTTTCTGCTTATGTTTGCTCATGATTGGCTGTATCAGCTACATAGCAAATGGTTTAAGTTGCCCGCAGAAAATTTTGACACAATACACTATGCAGGTATGGCTTTTTACAAGATTAGCATTTTTCTGTTTAATTTAGTCCCTTTTTTGGCACTACATATTGTAGTTTAAATCCGCTGTAACTGGCTTACATCATGGTTATAGACATACACCCAAGCTATAACATAATTACCGTCTGTCAGTGTAATAAGTAGCGGTTTGCGAATGTATTCATGAGGCTTTGGGAATTGTTCAGTGCATTCTTCGTATTCATCCAGTAAGGGGAGCAGGGTCTCGCTATCAAGGATTTTATACAACTCGCCAGCTACTTTATCGTTGGAATTAGTCGATTCGATAGCACAGGGATAGGCATCAACTTCATATAATACTGCTTGTATACTAGCGTCATCGACATACACGCTGTAATCAGCAAGTACACGAGACATAGCCGTTCCTGACGCTTTGCGTAATGTACCGTAGACGAATATAAACTCACCGTTCACACTTAACGCCAGTTGCCTTGCTCACTGAATAATACCTTATTGCCTTTTTTAACAACTTCCAATATACCTTCTTCTGAAACCGTATAGATCACATCACCGTTTTTAAATTTATAACCCAAAAAACGACAGGGAGTCACACCATCGGCACACAGAGTATGCCAAGTAGAGCCTTTCAGGATTATAGATTTTCCTGATTTTTTGTTGATCCCTGTGTAAGACACATCATCACAAGATACTTCGCCTTCTGCACAATTAGATTGTATGGTAACGTTATAACTGGGCGTTTCAAGCTCTTCAGCGAGTACAGAAACACTGGTAATGAGCAATAATAAAGCGAATAATTTTTTCATTGGTGAATGCGGTTGTATGGTGAATAAAGAATTAAAATTGGTGGACAAAGATACCAGATTGCCGTATTAAATAAAGCATTAGGCAAATAATCAGTCAATCATTTTTTGAGTCGGTAATCATGAAACATTCAATTGGAATCGTACTGGTCGCCGCTTTTATACTTATTGGAGCGAGAAATACGATGGCGACCGAAGAGGCAAAATATACTGTGGTAAAAAAAGACAATAGCTTCGAGATACGCGACTATGCACCTCATGTTCTCGCTGAAATTATTGTCGAAGGTGAGCTTGAAAATGCGGGAAGCAAAGCATTCAATAGTCTTTTTCGCTATATTTCTGGCGATAACCATACACGCAATAAAGTGGCAATGACTGCCCCAGTTTCCCAACAACCAGTGAGTCAAAAAATTAATATGACTGCTCCAGTTGGGCAGCAACGCGTAGATAATAAATGGGCAGTAAGTTTTATGATGCCTGATTCATACACGCTGGAAACGCTTCCAGTGCCAGACAATTCTAACGTTACCTTGCGTCAAGTTCCTGCTCACCGAATTGCCTCAGTGCGTTATTCAGGTTTTTGGAGTGAGAAAAGTTACCTTGAAAACAAATCGCAACTTGAAACGTGGATTAACAAAAATAAGCTGCTCATCGTGGGCGATGCAGTATGGGCTAGATATGACGCGCCGTTTACACCGTGGTTCTTACGACGAAATGAGATTCTGATTCCAGTGGCTAAAAGTACCGACTAAAATTTCAATAATACTTAACGATTTTTTTCGGCAGTCGTTTTAATTGATGTTTAATCCCTAACGCGTTACACGATTTCTGTGCAGTAGTAGGCTAACACACCGTATAATGCACCGTTATTTTACTGACTTGTTTAGGTGTGGTTTATGCAAATTATTCAGGAAGCACTAACGTTTGATGACGTGTTGTTAGTGCCAGCGCATTCGACCGTGCTACCGCGCGATGTAGATATGACAACGCAATTGACGCGGACTATTTCGCTTAATATTCCATTAGTAGCAGCGGCTATGGATACAGTGACGGAAGCACGATTAGCAATTGCAATGGCGCAAGAAGGTGGTATTGGTATTATTCATAAGAATATGACCATAGAGCAGCAAGCGCGTGAAGTCCGTCATGTTAAGAAGCATGAAAGCGGCGTGATTAAAGACCCCATTACTGTTTCACCTGATGCCACTGTGCGTGATGTCATTCAATTAACCCGCGCTAAAAATATTTCTGGTGTGCCAGTGGTCAATGGTGATGAGCTAGTCGGTATTGTTACCAGTCGTGATTTACGTTTTGAAACCCGTCTCGATGAGCCAGTCTCTAAGGTGATGACACCTAAAGAACGGCTAGTCACCATTAATGAAAATGCAGATCGCAAAGAGGCGATTGCCTTACTGCATAAATATCGTATTGAAAAAGTGTTAGTCGTTGATGATGCCTTTAATTTACGCGGCATGATTACCGTTAAAGACATTCAAAAAGCCAAAGATTACCCATTAGCGTGTAAAGATGAACAAGAACGTTTGCGCGTCGGTGCAGCCGTTGGCACAGGCGCAGGAACAGAAGAACGGGTTGCCGCTTTAGTTGCCGCAGGTGTAGACGTGATTATTGTCGATACTGCACACGGACATTCGCAAGGCGTATTGGACAGAGTACGTTGGGTCAAACAAACTTATCCGCAAGTTCAAGTCATCGGCGGTAATATCGCTACCGCAGCAGCGGCATTGGCATTGGTTGAAGCGGGTGCGGACGGGGTAAAGGTCGGCATTGGCCCAGGGTCAATATGTACTACACGCATAGTCGCAGGCGTGGGTGTGCCGCAAATTACCGCAGTCAGTAATGTCGCGGCCGCGTTGAAAGGCACGGGCGTTCCACTGATTGCTGATGGGGGTATTCGTTATTCGGGTGATGTGGCTAAAGCGTTGGCAGCAGGTGCGTATTCGGTGATGTTAGGCGGTTTGTTTGCAGGAACGGAAGAAGCCCCTGGTGAAGTGGAATTATTTCAGGGACGTTCGTATAAGTCCTATCGCGGCATGGGTTCACTCGGTGCGATGTCGCAACAACAAGGCTCAAGTGATCGCTATTTTCAAGAAACCGATGTGGCAGAAAAATTGGTCCCCGAAGGCATTGAAGGGCGTGTTCCTTATAAAGGCAGTTTACTGGCTGTTGTTCATCAATTATTAGGCGGTATTCGTGCCAGCATGGGTTATACAGGTTGTGAAACCATTGCTATTTGGCATGAAAAAGCCCAATTTGTGCGAGTAACGAGTGCGGGTATGCGTGAAAGTCATGTTCATGATGTAACGATTACTAAGGAAGCTCCTAATTACCGTTCAGATTGAAACCAGCATAAAAAACGGTAGTCATAAAAACACGATAAGATGATCTGCATAGGATGTGCCGACGATAGGAGGCGCATCATTCGCGTTATGTTTCTCGAACGATGCGCTTCGTACCTCAGCACATCCTATCGTGCTGGCAGTGGTTCACCAATTATTAGGCGGTATTCGTGCTAGTATGGGTTATACAGGTTGTGAAACCATTGCTATCTGGCATGAGAAAGCCCAATTTGTGCGAGTAACGAGTGCGGGTATGCGTGAAAGTCATGTCCATGATGTGACGATTACTAAAGAAGCTCCTAATTACCGTTCAGATTGAAACCAGCATAAAAAACGGTAGTCATAAAAACACGATAAGATGATCTGCATAGGATGTGCCGACGATAATAGGAGACGCATCATTCGCGTTATGTTTCTCGAACGATGCGCTTCGTACCTCAGCACATCCTATCGTGCTATATAAAATTCCCTTAGTTAATTAAAAATCATGTTAAATAAACTCAATCCAAGACAATCACTTAATGTTGCTTTTTTAAAAATAAAACCGCATAGAGACGCTATTGAGCATTTTAAAACTCATGCGAATAAATTGCTCAATGCGATTAAAGAAAATGAAAGCGAGGAATATCATAAAAATTGTTTAGCTGACTTTTTAAAAGATGTTTATTACAAAGATAAACATTATATCAATACCAAAGGGCGTAATGATTTAGTTATTCATAATGACAAAGACGCGGATAGTTTTGTTGGTGTTATTATTGAAGCAAAAAGTCCAACCAACAAAATGGAAATGTTGCGTTGTGACAATATCAATAAAAAAGCTATGCAGGAATTAGTTTTATATTATTTGCGTGAACGGATTACCCATAAAAACATACATATTAAACATTTAATAGCCACTAATATAAATGAATGGTTTATTTTTGATGCTCAGGAGTTTGAAAAATTTTTTACAGATAATAAACAACTCGTTAAGGATTTCATCGATTTTGAAAATGGCGTATCAGGTGGTAATAAAACAGATTTCTTTTATAAAAATATTGCCGCGCCCGCCATTGAAAAAATAAAAACTGAATTAAAATTCACTTATTTCACGCTTCACGATTATAAAACTGCACTGCAAAATGACAATAAAGAAAGCGATAAAACCCTAATTCCGCTTTTTAAATGTTTATCGCCTGAACATTTACTTAAATTACCGTTTAGTA
>CAIUVX010000138.1 GCA_903902705.1 uncultured Methylococcales bacterium | reverse complement strand
TCAAGTGCGATGTGTAAAGTCGTTTATGTGATTGTTTGGCAGTTATGAGCTGACCAAACCTGCTGTTCTACCAGCAGTAGCTTACTGATACGTGCAATAAAGTGATTTATTGTTCGAAGCTATCAGGACAATGTACTCTTCCCGAATTGGGAGGTCAGAGCCGTGAGGTGAAGATTAAACTGCAAGCATCAAAGCGGTTAGAGGCTAAGCTTAAATGGTAAGGTTAACAAATGTGAACTACTGATAAATGTCGTCATCGTAAAGAAGCTAAAGATGCTGACAAGCTTTGTCCGAAATATGGAGAAATGATCTGGATATTACATTCTGCGTTTGTAATACGTAGACTACAGGATCATCGGCAGATAGGTAGAACCTAACCCATTTATGTCATATGAGTGGAACACAGTAAGCCTGTATTTCTTCCTTAGGTTAAGGAAGGCAAGCCGTAAGGTGAGCTGATAGAGGTGCAGGTAAAGGAAAGACGGAGAAAGCGAATGCTATTTTGTAATGAAACAGATAGGAGTTGCAACATTACTCCACACGAAAGTGGGCAGACTTCCGTTATGGTCTCTTATTACGAGAGAATTTGATGAAACTTTTAAAGGAGAAAAGCAAATGATGGTTACAAATCAAATTGTAGCTAGTGCATCTACTGATAATAACACGAGCTGGCACGGTATCGACTGGAGTCAGTGTCATAAAATTGTTAGAAGTCATCAAGTGCGTATCGTAAAGGCAACAAAGGAAGGTAGATGGGGTAAAGCTCAGGCTTTACAACGAATACTAACCCATTCTTTTAGCGGCAAAGCTATGGCTGTTAAAAGGGTGATTGAAAACCGAGGTAAAAATACGCCAGGAGTGGATGGAGAAACTTGGTCTACTCCTATAAAGAAATTTCAGGCAATAGTTAACTTGAAACAACACGGTTATAATGCAGCTCCTCTTAGAAGAGTTTATATACCTAAAACAAACGGCAAACGTAGACCGTTAGGTATACCAACTATGAAAGATAGAGCTATGCAAGCCCTATACAAGCTAGCATTAGAACCGATTGCGGAAACTACGGCTGATAAACATTCCTACGGCTTCAGGCCAGAAAGATCCACGGCAGATGCCATAGAACAATGCTACTTAACATTATCTTGTGAAAGGCATGCGCAATGGGTTTTAGAGGGTGATATAGAAGGATGTTTTGACAATATTAACCACCAATGGTTACTTGAAAATATTCCAATGAATAAAACTATATTACGCAAATGGTTAGAAGCTGGATATATGGAATCTAATAGCATGCACCACACTAATTCTGGTACACCGCAAGGAGGAATAATATCACCCATATTAGCTAATTTAGCATTAGATGGGTTGGAAACGATATTAGCTAAGAAATTTCCAAAGAAAGTTGCTAAAGGAAAGCTTGGTCATTTAGTTAACTATATTAGATATGCTGACGATTTTATTATTACAGGCAGATCAAAAGAGCAATTAGAAAATTTAGTTTTGCCGATAGTTAAAGAATTCTTGTGTGAACGAGGTCTATCGCTATCTACAACCAAAACAAAGATTACTCATATTGAATCTGGTTTTGATTTTCTAGGACAAAATGTAAGAAAGTATGATGGAAAATTTCTTATCAAACCATCAAAAACTAACGTACAACAAGTTACAAGAAAAATCAGAAAAGTAATAAAAGATAATAAAAGTTGTCATCAAATTAAATTGATACAAATTCTTAATCCAATAATCCAAGGATGGGCTTTGTATCATAGACACATAGTTGCTAAAGAAAGTTTTGGTAAATTAAAGAATGACATTTTCAAGGCGTTGTGGCAATGGGCAACTCGAAGACATCCTAAAAAGAATAGATACTGGATAAAAGATAAGTATTTCAAACATATAGGTCAAGATTTTTGGTGTTTTGCATATCAAGACAAAATTAACAAGAATGAATTCTATAAGTTAATAAATCCAGCAAAAATCCCCATCAAACGACATGTAAAAATCGTAGCTGAAGCGAATCCGTATGATAAGGAATTAGACGTTTATTTTGAAAACAGATTAAAACACAAAATGTGTAACAGCTTTTCAAATAATAAAAACTTACGAATTATATGGAATACGCAAAAAGGTAAATGCCCTGTATGTTTACAGAATATAACTCTAGAAACAAAATGGGATATTCATCATAAGCTTCCAAAATCAAAGGGTGGAGACAATAAAAATTCTAATTTGGAAATGCTTCATATCAATTGCCACAGACAAATTCATGATCGAGGTTTTTAATGATGGAGCTGGTTTCTGTTAAAGGAGGTTTTAAGAGGCTTGAGCCGTATGATGGGAAACTATCACGTACGGTTCTTAGGGGACGGGAGAATAGTAATATCTCTCCTGTTACCCGACATATTAGAGGAGTTATTGCTAACCGCCTTGGCGATAAGGTTTATGTTGCTCCTGCCGTACCTAATTCCCCCTTATTAATTAACGATGTAAC
>CAIUVX010000137.1 GCA_903902705.1 uncultured Methylococcales bacterium | reverse complement strand
TTTTTTTAATGTGCTGATAATAGTGTTCTTGTCGATTTTTAGTACCCGCGCCGTATCACGAATGCCGCTCCCATTGATTACCATCTCCACCGCCTGCTCTTTAATGCCCGCTTGATAGGCTCGATAACGAGTCGTCATCATGAACGTCTTGGTAGGACACCTCGGATTTTGGCAGCGGTATCTCTGTGTGCCGCTTGCGTTTCGTCCTGCCTTCAGTGCTGATTGTCGCCACACTTGGGGCAGGTGATTTCTTGATAGCAGGTCATAGGCGAATATCTCATATCGATTGCAATGTTATGTGACTAATTATAAATCGAATTAACAAGTTTCACCCACTACCAACTATTCAGCATTACTTGTTTAGCACTACCTTAATCCCTGCCTGACAAGCTCAGTATCGGTAGTTCAGCATGAAAGTCTTCGTCAGGCATAAAGGATTTTGACAACGGTAACGCGGCTGTCCCCTTGCATTGCGTCCCGACTTGCCAATCTGGTTGTTTTTACAGGATGTACAGGTAATTTATTGATAACAGGACATAACGTTTTAATCTAGTTCGGTGGCTTTCTCTGCGTATGATTTTAACCCGATTTACAGATTTAACCCACTACCAAATTAACCGATGAGATTGTTCAGAGAGTTATTGATATTCGACAGGAAAGGCGTATTAAACTACCTGATTCTATTATTGCGGCAACGGCTATACACTACGGTGCTATTTTAGTTATATTGCAATACCAAAGATTTTAAAACTCTCGACTTAGAAACATATAATTCTTTTGATGATAATTAATCGCTGATAAGCCTCAGGAAAAGTCATGAGTACGCAACCACAATATATAATCTATGCAGACGGGAAAAAGTTGTCCGTTATTTTGCCAATCGCTGATTATCTGGAATTATTAGAAGACCTTGAAGATTTAGCAACTATTGTCGAATGCGGAAATGAAACGACTATTCCTCTTGAGGATGTTTTAAAATAACTTAATTTATGATAGATTATCGGATCGAGTTTAAACAAACTGCCAAAAAAGAATTGGCGCAATTACCTCGGTCAGCCGCTGAAAAAGTAATCGAGTGCATCAAAGCATTGGCAGATAATCCAAGACCTGATGGCTGTAAAAAACTGAGCGGAGTAAAACATACTTATCGAATCCGAATAAACGATTACCATGTGGTGTATTTAATAGCCGACCAGTGTTTGATTATTCAGATTATTAAAATAGGTCATCGCAAAGAGATTTATAAATAAACTGAGTGTATTCTTAACCCTGTTGGGTTCGCTATCGCTCTACCAAACCTAAGAACTACGAAGCTACATAACTTTTACGGATAATCACAAACAAGGATTAAACATGGCTCTCTGTTTTCCGCCTCAAAATGAAATAGATAACTTTCGTGTTAAATTAACTGAAGGGGAATCCTTTTTACTTCAAAATTTACAGAATTATTTAGATGATAGTTTTGAAATTTTTGTCCAACCATTTCTTAATGGTGATAGACCAGATTTTGTCATTATGCGGCAAGGCTTTGGCGTAATTATCATTGAAGTTAAAGATTGGGATTTATCTTGCTACACAAATCCTAATGGTGGATTAAATCCTTGGTATCTTACAAAAAAAGATAAACCTATTAAATCCCCGCTCGCTCAAGTGCAAGCATATAAAGAAAATCTCTATTCTCTTCATATAGACATCTTGTTTGAAAAAAATATCAGAAATAGTAAAACATTCGCTATTGTTCAACCCGTTGTTTATTTTTATAAGGCAAATCGTAATCAAATAGATAACTTTTGTGGTAATGTTCCTTATTTACATTTGCTAGGACACGATGGTGTGAATGAAATAGGAATTAATGACTTACTTCAATTAACTCGTTTGAATACAGAATCTTATTTATTTGATAATGCACTATATCAAGGTTTTCGCCGTTTTTTAAATCCACCTTTGCATTCGCCAGACACTAAAAGAAATATTACTTACAATAAAAAGCAGGCAAAACTTGTTAAAAGTTACAGTAATGCTCGAAAAAAAATTAAAGGCGTGGCAGGTAGTGGAAAAACACTTGTTTTAGCGGGTCGTGCAGTCAATTCGTATTGCCGAACACAAAATACTGTTCTCATTTTGACCTTTAATATCACCCTTCGTAATTATATACATGACCGTATTAACGAAGTTCGCTTACCTTTTCCTTGGTCTGGATTTGAAATTAGCAACTATCACCAATTCTTTAAATCCCAAGCAAATAACTATAATCTTTCTTACGATGATTTACTGATAGCGGCTGATGATGAGAGCTTTTTTGATTCAGTAATTGAGCCAATTCAACGTTATAAAACAATATTAGTTGATGAAGTTCAAGATTATAAACAAGCTTGGTTAAAAATTTTGCTAAAATATTTTTTATCGCCTAATGGGGAATTTGTTGTATTTGGTGATGAAAAACAAAATATTTATGACCGAGAAATGGGGGAAGATAGTTTTCCTCAAGTTCCAACAATTACTGGGCGTTATAATTTACTGAATCAATCTTATCGTCTTGATAGTGTGGTGATGCCAATAGCCCAAGCTTTTCAACGCGAATATTTTACAAATCGTTATAAAATTGACGAAAACATAAAATCTAAATCGAATACAACACCACAGCAAGAAACAATTAAGCTTGGTGAAATGCGCTATGTATCGAAGATTGGGATTTCTTACGATGATTTATACTGTTTTATTCGAGAAACAATTTTGTCGCTTGATGTACATCCAGATAATATTGCAATATTGGCATCAACTGTTGAACCAGTTAGAGAACTTGAATATAGATTCCGTACACTAAATCGTGAAAACACAACTAAAGCCTGCGAAACTAAAGAAGAATACGATGATATTACAGCAAGCTCCTCAGGAAATAATGCTAAACAAAAGTTAGAAGAAATAAGACGAGGGCGTAAATTTCATTTTTGGGGTAATGCTGGCACTACAAAATTTTCTACCATTCACTCATTTAAAGGTTGGGAATCTGACACTGTTATTTTAATTATTTCTGAAAAAGAACGTTGTTCTGATGAATTGATATATGTCGCATTAACGAGAACACAAAGAAATTTAGTGATTATTGATACTACTATAATGCAACGTTATTCTAATTATTTTCAATAACCATGTAGCACGATAGGATGGGCTGAGGCACGAAGCCCATCAATCGCGAACGATGCGCTTCCTTCGTCAGCACATCCTACAGCTTTCACACCCTGCCTGAAATTTGTAAATAACTATAATAACCCAATGAGCAATATCGAAAAATTTGAAAAATGTAGCGCGGAATTATTGGCACAGCTTTATAAATCATTTCCTGTCAAAATGCACATCAGCATCAGTGATTATTCGCATTATGATAATGAAGATAACAGCGGCTTGTTTTTATCAACTATTGAATTTTTAAGCGATGAAAAATTCATCCGCTACGACAGTGATATTTACGGCGGTTATATGGGGGTTATTTTAACGTCAAAAGGACTAGCTATATTAAATTCAACCCAGCCTGAAATGATAGATGATAAAGAAACTATCGGGCATAAAATAACTCATGCCGTGAATGAAAACAGCACAGACTTAATTAAAACGCTGATAAACACATTTATAACCAGTAAGTAGTTACGCAAAAATAGGTAAGTAATATGAATAATGAATATACCGCTATGATGGTGATTGGTGGATTGAAGAAGTGCAAGGTGTGTTTGTCAGGAAGCAAGTTATAGTGAATTATTAGCTAGTTTAAAAATCACTTTACAAGAAGTCTTAGTTTTTAATTGTGAAGCATGATAGGAAATTCCATTAATTAAATAATCATGGTGATTAATATGATATTAAATGCAATTATTGAAAAAGATGAGTTTGGTTATTTTGCACAAATTCATGAATTAAAAGGGTGTGTGACACAAGGTAAAACATACCAAGAAGCTCTTTTTAATATTAAAGAAGCGGCTGAACTTTATTTAGAAAGTCTACAAAGCGAATATTTCTAATATTAATATGAAAATCCTCATTATTATCCTCATTGCTCTTATCGGGCATTTACAATATCGTTTATGGTTTGGCGATGGCAGTATTACTGAAATTAGAGCGTATCAACAACGGCTCGATGATTTAAAAGCGCAAGTCGAAGAAAAAAAACTGCGTAATGAAGCTCTTTATGCGGAAGTGCTAGATTTAAGAAAAGGGCAGGAAGCCTTGGAAGAGCGGGCGCGAGATGAATTAGGGATGATTAAAGAAAACGAGACATTTTTTCAAGTGATTGAATGATTGGTGTCCACGAAAAACACGAAACGCACGAAAAAAGAACGTAGGTTGGGGTGAGTTTGCGAACCCCAACAATTCAACGGTCAATGTTGGGTTACGCTGTCGCTAACCCAACCTACACAATTTCGTGTTTTTCGTGGACAAAATCTTAAGGAATACATAAAGCATGAAATTTGATTTACTCAATACCGACGGTCACGCACGGCGTGGGCGGTTGACCTTTGCACGCGGCGTGATTGAAACGCCTATTTTTATGCCAGTCGGTACTTATGGGACGGTGAAAGCGTTAACACCCCATGAATTACACGGCATTGGCGCACAGATTATTCTCGGCAATACCTTTCATTTGATGCTACGCCCGACGACTGCTGTGATTAAAGCGCACGGTGATTTGCATGATTTTATGCGCTGGGATAAACCGATTTTGACGGATTCGGGTGGTTTTCAGGTGTTTAGTTTGGGCGCGTTGCGTAAAATTACTGAACAAGGCGTGACCTTTAAATCACCGATTAACGGCAGTAAAATTTTTATGGGGCCAGAAGAATCGATGCAGGTGCAGCGTGATTTAGGTTCGGACATTGTGATGATTTTTGATGAATGCACGCCGTATCCTGCGACAGTTCAGGAAGCAGCTGACTCGATGCGTTTGTCATTGCGTTGGGCTATGCGTAGCAAAATAGCTCACGGCGATAATCCGTCGGCGTTGTTTGGCATTGTGCAGGGCGGTATGTATGAACACTTGCGGCAAGAATCCATTGATGGCTTGGTGGATATTGGTTTTGATGGTTATGCGATTGGCGGGCTGTCAGTTGGTGAACCGAAAGCAGAAATGATGGCAACCTTGGACGGTATTCATCAAAAAATGCCTAGCGATAAGCCGCGTTATTTAATGGGTGTGGGTACGCCAGAAGATTTAGTGGAAGCGGTGTGTCGCGGTATTGATATGTTTGATTGTGTGATGCCAACGCGTAACGCACGCAATGGGCATTTGTTCACCACGTTTGGCGTGGTGAAAATTCGTAATGCCCAGTATGAATTTGATACCCGTCCGCTGGATGACAACTGCGGTTGTTATACTTGCCAGAATTATTCCCGCGCTTATTTACGTCATTTGGATAAATGCAAAGAGATGTTAGGTTCGCGGCTGAATACCATTCATAATTTGTATTATTACTTGAATTTGATGCAGGGTTTACGAGATGCAATTGCCGAACAGCGGTTAGATAGTTTTGTTAAGCAGTTTTATCAGCAACGCGGCATATAGTTGGTTGTTAGTTTATTTGCACCATAAAACCAATATAAAAGGTTTATTTCAACCAACTAAGGTAAAAAATAAAATGTAACTTATTGATTGTTGTTATTTAAAATATATGGCATAAATGCTGCTTAAATATTGATACGCCACCTACATTAAACCAGCTCTGATAATCAGTGTACATCACAAGGAAAAAGCAAAGACTCATGAAGAACACACACACAAAACAGCTGTATACCCATGCTTAAAACAGCAAATTCTATTTCAAAAGCACTTACATTGCTGAGTTTCCATCGAGACGAGCGGCAGCTATTCTTTTTTCTGGGCATTTATTTAATTACTTGGACGCTACTAGCGGCATTTTTGCCGTTGTCTATGGATTTGGACAGTATCGAGCAGGTGATATGGTCACGAACTTGGCAGTGGGGCTATTATAAGCATCCTCCAATGCCGTCTTTGCTACTGTATATTTTAAATCACTTGATTGGAAAACCGTCTATTGGCTTGACCGTATTTGCCGCACAGAGTGGTAATGTGGTGGCGTTGATTTATGTGTGGTTATTGGCTAAACGCTTATTACCGCGTCAATTGGCAATCACGGCCGTTTTGATTACCTCCTTGATTGCTTATCATAATTTCAGGGCATTCGCCTTTAATCACAACACGGTGTCTTTACCATTTACTGCCGCCGCTTTATATTATTTTTATTGCGCGATTCGTCAACCTGAACGGTTATTGATGTGGCTGTTAGTCGGTGTTGCAGGTGGTTTGGCAATGCTGACTAAATACAGTGCGATTTTAGTATTAGCTAGTTTTGTAATCTATGTGCTTTGGGAGCGACTGTGGAAAAATCCCTTGGTTATTCGCGGTCTATTGGTCAGTATTGTGGCATTTACGCTGGTGTTTTCGCCGAATATTGTTTGGTTGCTTGATCATGATTGGTTGCCGTTTACTTATTTGGACAAGCAATTAACCACCTCTGGCGGTCGCTTAAAATTACTGGGCAATTTTTTTGCCAATCAAGGCATACGTTGGTGGTACACGCTGTTGGCGGTTTGGTTGTTGACGCGAATTAGCCCACATAATGTTGCTGTAACTATCGATGAAGCTAACAAGGATGATCGTCGTTTTCTGCTCTTTATGCAGTTTACCCCATTATTCTTGGCGACTTTACCGTTATTGATTAATGGCAATTCTTTAAACAGTAATTGGGTGAGCGCGTTTTTTCTGCCATCTGGTATTTTGTTAGTACATTATCTTTTTCGTCAATATGATGAAGCCCAACTATTAAAAAATACCAGTCGTTTGGTTTGGGGTATACAGCTTGTGATTTTGCTGATTTTCTTTGGCGGGGCGGTAGTTTATCCCTCTATGACAGGGCGTAGTGCGCGAACCAATTATCCAAGCCAACAACTGGCAGATACCGTGTCGGCAATATGGCATGAACATCAGCAACAGCCGTTGACTATTGTGATTGCTGATAATTGGCTGGGAGGTAATGTGTTGCTGCACACACACCCTGAACCAATGGTGTTAATTGATAATGAGGACATTACCTCACCTTGGGTTAATCGTGACGATGTGGCAGCGTGTGGCGCGTTGGTATTGACCTCTATTGCGGATAAAGCCATGCCTATTTATGCCGATTTATTTAAACAAGCCAGTGCAACTGGTGCATTTACCTTGAATTGGGGCTATGCACCACACGGCAAAATAATGGATTATGCGTGGGCAATTTTATCACCAGAACCTAACGCAGTACCTTGTCGATTGACCGCCCATGCTGATTAAATTTATCGTATTCGCCTCGGTGGGCGTGGTTGGTACAGCGGCACATTATTTGGTGCTGTATCAGTTGGTTGAAAGCTATCACCTTGATCCTGTGACTGCGTCGGCTTGTGGTGCAGTTGCTGGAATGTGCGTTAATTATTTACTTAATTATATTTTGACTTTTAGAAGTCAGCAGTCGCACTGGAAAGCCTTTCCAAAATTTGCCGTTATTGCGGGCATTGGTTTTAGTTTGAATTTTGGCTTAATGACAGTATTAACCCCGCATTTTTATTATCTGTACGCACAGATTATGACCACTTTGATTGTGCTAGTGTGGAATTTTTTAGGCAATAGCCTGTGGACGTTTAGAGTGAAAATCGCATGACGATTCAACTGATTGTAAATGCCGATGATTACGGCTACTTTCCTTGTGTCAGTCGTGGCATCGTGGAAGCAGCAAAAGCGAACACATTAACCGCCACAGGCATTTTGGCAAATCATCCTGCGTTAAACGAACAGCTAGCTTGGCTGAATGCAGTTCCAGATTTGGATTTAGGCGTGCATTTGAATTTAACCTTTAATCAACCTTTGACCGCTGTAATGCGTGAAAAGTTGGCACGTTGGAATGGTGATTTTCCAAACGCTTATTTGATGAGTTTGATGATTGTGACAGGCAAGCTGCCTATTAAAACAGTGCGTGCAGAATGGTGCGCTCAGATTGAAGCCTGTCAGTCTAAAAAATTGGTGTTTTTAAATTCCCACGAACATATCCACGCACTACCTGTGTTGTTTCCATTGGTATTGGAATTGGCTAAAGCCTATAACATTCCTCATGTGCGGCTACCGCAAGCCGATTGGCTTAAACCGTTCACAGGTGCGGGCTTGATTCGTAATACGTTAATGCAAGCGATGCAAACACTTAATCAACGCCGAATCAAAACGCCAACACCACTATTTTTAGGATTAAGTCGTAGTGGAAAACTGGATTATGCCGCCTTAAGCCAGATTTTTGCCACGCTTAAAGTGGGCAATAGCTATGAGCTAATGTGTCATGTCGGACGATTTGATCCCAGTGAAATTACTGATCCTAAATTGATTGCTTACCACGATTGGGAAGGCGAGTTAGCCCTCTTACAAAGCCAGCAATTACAAGAACTCTATCAACGATTCAATATTCAGTTGAGTCATTATCATCATTTAGCCTGTTAAGAATATGAATCCAGTTAATAAATCGAATCCTGTCATCAGTGCAGTCATTCCAGCGCATAACGAAAGTCAAGGCATAGAAGTCGCCGTCAAAAAAATCGCGGAAATTTTAACCCATTGCGTGAATAGCGCGTGGGAAATTATCGTAGTCGATGACGGTAGTTCCGATCAAACGTATGCAAAAATACTCGCGCTTTCCCAAAATGATGCACGAATCAAAGGTATCGCATTCAGTCGTAATTTTGGTAAAGAAAACGCCTTGCTGGCAGGGCTGGACTACGCTACAGGTCAGGCAATTATTACCATCGATGCCGATCTTCAACATCCGCCCAGTTTTATTCCCGAAATGATCGCCAAATGGCGAGCGGGTGCGAAAATTGTTCATGCGGTTAAACGCAGCCGTAAACACGATTCGATAGCAAAAAAATCCGCCGCTTATCTTATTAATCAGCTTATCTCAGGATTAGGCGGCATCAATGTGAAAAACTCGTCCGATTTTAAATTATTGGACAGGGAAATCGTTGACATCATTACCCATCAATTATCTGAAAAACAGCGGTTTTTTCGTGGCTTAACCAGTTGGATAGGATTCGATGAAGACTATGTTTATTTTGATGTCGCTAACCGTGAAGGCGATGAAAGTAAATGGTCGTTTTGGTCGTTATTGGAATTGTCGATTACCGCTTTAACCTCGTTCACTGGCTTTCCATTGCACATTATCACATTTTTAGGCTTTCTGACCTTGATATTGGGCTTTTCCGTCGCTAGCGAAGCTATTTGGTCGTTGATCAATCATCAAACCGTTTCAGGTTATACCACTATTATTATCTGCCTGTTGTTAATTGGTAGTTTTGTAATGATTAGCCTAGGCATCATCGGCGAATATATTGCTAAAATTTACGATGAAGTGAAAGGTAGACCGCATTATCTTATCAAAAGCAGTGTAGGCATTCATGATGATTAAAAACGCTGCTTATCCAAACGCAGATTACTAAACGGTGGGTAAAGCCGTGTTGACTGTGGCATAATGGCGCGATTTTTGATAACTATAACAAAACACTGAGGATTACTATGAGTTTCTTTATCTCTGACGCAGTAGCCGCTGCTGCACCTGCCGCTCAAACCCCTGGATTAGAAGGGATGTTGTTTCCAGTAGGCGTACTGGCGTTTTTCTACTTTTTATTTTTACGTCCACAATCTAAACGCGCTAAAGAAAAAAAGGACATGATTTCCGCTATCGTTAAAGGCGCGGAAGTCGTTACTTCGGGCGGAATTTTGGGAAAAGTCATTGATATGGATGATAATTTTGTCAAAATTGAAATTTGTGATAATACATTTATTCAAGTTCAACGCCAAAGCATCGAAACCATGATGCCAAAAGGAACTTATAAAGCGATTACTAAAAAAGTAGCTGTTAATAAAGTTTAATGTGATAACGCCATGTTACTGTAAAGGCGTGATTTAATTCTTGGAATAACATAATGCAAAATCATTTCCCACTTTGGAAAAATATTCTAGTTCTGACTATTTTTCTAATCTCCCTTATTTATGCGTTGCCGAATTTATACGGCGATGATCCTTCGGTACAAGTCTCATCGGCGAATGCGACTGCGAAATTAACCGATGACCAAGCCAAGCAAATTGAAGCGGCTATCAAAACCGCAGGTGTTACCCCAAAAGCGTTTGAGTTTAACAATAGCCAAGTGTTAGCGCGGTTTACTAATACCGATGAACAAATGAAAGTTGCTGATTCGCTTAGAGAAAACCTAGGCGATAATTACACTGTGGCATTAAATCTTGCGCCCACTACGCCTAGTTGGTTACGCGCTTTAGGCGCAGATGCCATGTATCTAGGTTTGGACTTACGCGGTGGTGTACATTTTCTGCTCGAAGTAGACATGGATGCAGCAGTTAAACAAGCGGAAGAACGTTATGTGGACGATGTGCGCTTGGCATTAAGAGCTGAAAAAGTACATTATCAATCAGTCGCTAAAGACAATGGCTATATTAAAGTCATTATGAAAACTGCTGAAGAAAAAGCGGACGTTTTGAAAGTAGTAAAGAAAGATTTTCGGGTCTTGGATATTACCGAGCCACCAGCGAGCGAACAAATCTGGTTGAAAATATCGGATTTGGAAGTCAAAGAAATTAAAAAATTTGCTGTCGCGCAAAACATGACAACTCTGCGTAACCGTGTCAACGAATTAGGGGTTGCTGAACCTGTGATTCAACAACAAGGCGAAAATCGCATTGTGATTCAATTGCCAGGTGTGCAAGATACCACCCGCGCTAAAGAAATTTTAGGGACAACGGCAACCTTGGAATATCGCTTAGTCGATATGGAGCATGATGTACAACAAGCTATTGATGGTCATATTCCTGTCGGTAGTCGTTTGTATTATGAAAAAAATGGCACACCTCATCTATTAGATAGACGAGTGATTGTGACAGGCGATCAAATTGTCGATGCGGCTTCTAATGTCGATGATAACGGCAGACCCGCAGTTAGCGTGACCCTAAATGGTATTGGCGCAACTAAAATGGGCAATTTGACTAAAGTCAGCGTCGGTAAGCCTATGGCGGTGGTATTCATTGAATATAAAAATGAAACTAAAGTCGTTAATGGTGAAAAAGTTCGTCACAAAGAAAAAGTTGAAAAAATTATCAACGTGGCAACTATTCAAGGTGTATTCAGTAAACGCTTTCAAACCACTGGCTTAGATAGCCCACAAGAAGCGCGTAATTTAGCGTTATTATTAAGAGCTGGCGCGTTAGCTGCCCCTGTGGATATGGTTGAAGAACGCACGGTTGGACCTAGTTTGGGTCAAGACAATATCAACAAAGGTATTTTATCGTTCGTGGTTGGTTTCGCGCTGGTTGTGTTGTTCATGGCAGTGTATTACCGCTTGTTTGGTATTATTGCTAATTTAGCATTGGCATTTAACGTGGTCATTGTAGTAGCGATTTTATCCATGCTACAAGCAACGCTCACCTTACCTGGTATTGCGGGGATTATTTTAACCGTGGGTATGTCGGTGGATGCTAACGTACTTATTTTTGAACGTGTTAAAGAAGAACTCAGAAATGGTAACGCCGCACAATCGGCTATTTTCATTGGCTATGACAAAGCCTTCGGGACAATTCTTGATTCGCATTTTACTAACTTTGTAGTTGCTGTGGTGTTATTTGCCTTTGGTACGGGGTCGGTAAAAGGTTTTGCGGTCACTTTAATCATCGGTATTTTATCCTCCATGTTTACCGCGATTACAGGCACACGGATGGTGATTAACTGGGTTTATGGTAATCGGCGCGTTGAGAAGCTGTCTATCTAGGCTGAGTTCATAGACCTTTCAGGTTTTAAAAACCTGAAAGGTCTTCTTATAGGCGATTACTATCTAACGACAAAAACACAACAATGAAAACAACAAATATAAATTTTATAGGCAACCGCAATATTGCAATTGTATTTTCGAGTATTTTAATGCTTATCTCGATAGTATCACTGGCAACACGCGGTTTGGATATGGGTATCGACTTTACTGGTGGCACATTAATCGAAGTCGGCTATCAACAAGCGGCTGATTTGACAGTATTGCGTCAAACCCTCACTGAAACAGGTTTCAGTGATGCGACAGTACAAAACTTCGGCACGACCAAAGACGTGTTAATCCGTTTGAAACCGCATGATGATATGCAAAATAAAGACATCAGTGCCAAAGTGCTTGATGCGATTAACAAAACCACAAAAGAACCTGCCAGTGTACGCCGTATTGAATTTGTCGGGCCACAAGTCGGTGATGATTTAGCGCAAGATGGTTTTTTAGCCCTGCTATATTCCACCATCGGCATTTTGATTTATATCGCTTGGCGGTTTGAATGGAAATTTTCCGTCGGTGCGATTATTGCGACCTTTCATGACGTTATCGTCACTTTGGGCGTATTTTCGGTATTTCAGTTAGAGTTTGATTTAACCGTATTGGCGGCAGTTCTGGCACTGATTGGTTATTCACTTAATGACACTATCGTGGTTTATGACCGTATTCGAGAAAATTTTCGCGAATTACGCAAAACCTCTACCGAAGAAATCATGAATATCTCCGTCAATGTCACCTTAAGCCGTACCATCATGACCTCATTAACCGTGGTCTTGGTGTTAGTGTCATTATTCTTTTTAGGTGGCTCAGTGATCCATAACTTTGCGACTGCCATGTTATTCGGCGTGGTATTTGGTACTTACTCCTCTATTTTTATCGCCAGTCCAGCCGCGTTGATATTAGGCATTAGCCCAGCCGATTTAATGATTCCCGTCAAAGAAGGCGCGGATTTGGATCATTTGCCTTAGGCTTTGGTAGTCATAAAAAGTGAGTGATAGGAATTCAAACCTTGGTTTGTATCCCGCTATATCAGAACATAAAAATCACTCACTATTTATCACTACTAAAAACTATGAGTATCGCTATAACAGGTTTAACCCACTACCGTTAATTTTATAATCGTAGCGTATTCGATTAATTGTATTGCCTGTTTTTTCTCTGCCAAAGAAAAGGAAAGAAAGTGTAAAACTTTCCGTGTAAACTGCGATTACAAAATGTCAACCAGTCGGTCAGAGTATAGAATCATAAACTGATTCAACGCAGGCTTCCAATTGTGGATGGGCATTGTCTACTTTTTAGCAGCTTGATCAATTGCCAAATAAAGCACCTTCATCGCTGAATCATCGTTTGGGAACAGTTTACGCCGCTCAACGGCTTTGCGAATCACGCTATTGAGTGATTCAATCGCATTAGTGGTGTAAATCACTTTGCGAATCTCATCGGGGTAATCAAAAAACGCGATTAGATTGACCCAGTGTTTACGCCAGGACGCACTAATGCTGGGATACTGCTTATCCCATTGTTGCGCAAAGGCTTCGCGTTCTTGCTCCGCTTCAGTAACGGTCACGGATTGATAAATCGCTTTTAATCCAGCCGCGACAGCTTTGCGGTCTTTCCAGCTGACAAACATTAACGAATTGCGTACCATATGGACGATAGAGCTAGCCGCTAATAAAATGATTATGGAATAATATGAGGGACAGAGGCGAATTGAAATTACAAAATGGCATACTCAAAAGATTTCCGACAAAAAGTGTTATCGATAAGAGAAGA
>CAIUVX010000136.1 GCA_903902705.1 uncultured Methylococcales bacterium | reverse complement strand
CTAATTTTTTACGAATTAAAAAAGGTAGAGTTGCTGACATAACAATAGCACTGCCACCTAATGCGGCATGAGCTTCTAATAATACTTCTAACTCTTTACCCATATAGGCATCATAAGCGTGTGCTTCATCAATAACTAATACTTTTCCTATTAATCCTATTAAACGTAAAGATTGATATTTATTTTTTAAGACTGCTAAAAAAACTTGGTCTATTGTGCCTACACCTACATGAGCCAATAAAGATTTTTTTCGATTATCTGCCAACCAGTTAATACAACGTGATTGTGCATCATCACCGTATTTTTGCGTTGTTGCATAGGCGGTATGGGCATTAGAATAAATTAAGGTGTCGGTAAATTTTTCACTTAATTTTGCCGCACTATGAGCTAATATACATGATGGTTTTTCGCCATCTTGATACAGTTTGTCATAGGTTTTTTGTATTCTAGGATAGATACCATCTGCGGTTGCCATAGTGGGTAAGGCTAAATAAAAACCTTGTGCTAATTCTTTAGCCATTAGCCGATTCAGTAGAATTAAACTCGCTTCTGTTTTTCCCGCGCCCGTTTCATCTTCAATAATAAAAAGCTGTGGCGTGTTATCTAATTCAAGTGTATGTACTAAATTTTGCAGTGGAGTAAGCTGTGCGCCTTTAGGTAAATCTAATAAACATACGCCTAAATCTTCTGAGTCAAAAGGTAATAACTCTTGACTTGCTTTGCAAGGTAATAAACCGCTTTCTTCAATTGCTTTTTCAGCCGTTTTTAATGCTGTGTTATGCCAATAATTTTCTAACTTAGATTCTTTTTTAGTCTGATATTTAAATTGTTTTCCAGAACCTACCCAGTCACATAACACATAAAAACCAGCTAAAAACCATGAGGACTTTTGTATAACTTTTAATAAGGTTTTTAGGTCAAAATCAATTTTAAATAATGCCTCGATATTAAAAAGTAAGATAATCTCTTTTACAAATTCACTGATACTTTGCGTATCTATCTCATTACAGTAATCGCTTAGGCATTTGTTAGTTATTTTTACAGGCAAGCCGTGATGTCCATTTGAAGCCTGCATAAACCACGTCAAAATTAATTTCCAACGTTTGTTTTCTTTTGAGTTTAATTGATATTGTTCAGAAATTTGGTCAAGTACACGCTCCCTCCATAATAAAAAACCTATAGAATCATGCCCAAAATATTGTTTTGAATAAGGATGCTTAAAACTTTTTTCTATTCCTTGAAGCTGTTTAAGTAACTCTGGTTTTATATTTTGAAAACTTTCTGAAAATTTACCTAAATCATGCAAAGCCAGAAAAAATATCAAAACAGGTTTTAAAATGGTTTCATCTATCCCTGTAAGTTTTGAAAATTGTTTTAACCAATAGGGATTTTTATTCAAAAGCACATAACCCACCGCCGCTACATCTAAACAATGGTAAGGCAATAAATGATAAGCGGCGTAATTGTCTTGTTTATCGCTCCAGCTTTCTTTGCCTATTTTTTTATCTTCCGTTTCTGCCCATTTGTCCACATCGCTTAGCTGCAATAGGTTTTCAGATTTTTTTAGGTGTTTAGCGAGCTGAGGTTTAAAGCGTTCAAAAATTTCAGTTTTATTTTGCCCTGAGCAATAGGCGATTTTAAGGGTGTCATTTTCTGCTTTCCCCCAATATTGGTAATAAGACATATTTTTTCAGCACCTTCGTAGGGATAAACGATCATAAAAACCCGCATTGTAGCGGGTTTGAGTGTGGTATTTTGTTTGTGTGTTATCAATCGGATAACTTGGACTAGCAGACGCATTTGAACAGAAACTTACTATTTATTGCACAGGCTTAAATACTAAACTATGTTGCGATTTTCCCGCTAACAAGGCGATGGGCAAACCTTTGACCCAATAGCGTTGTTGGTCACGGTAATACGGTGATAAAGGATGTGCGGATTGTCCTGCTGGCGTGTGTAATATGCCTTCGTTTAAATGCGCAGGTGAAACGACCATGCGCTCACTGGCACCAAAATTTGTACTGACCGTTCTAACGCAGCCCGCACAACCTGCTAATTCATCGTTAGGCATATCCAATAGCCAACTCAATAACGGCGAAATATCGGAAAAGGGGTGTTTCACTTGGGCTTTATTGACACTGCCCCATGTTATTTCAGAGAGTTTTTTGTCGGGGTATTTTGCTTTTATCTGTTCTACGGTTTGCGTTAATTGCGCCAAAATAAACGCATTCCAATCGGCATAATGGCTATCAGGCAATAAAGCCGCTGGTTTTTCGGTCAATAAGGCTTGTAATGGGGTATCGATATACGTCCATGAATAATTAAAATTGTTGTCCACTTGCTTACAAGCCGCTAAGAATGGGCTAAACACTGATTTTGCCAACTGTGCGCGAAACTTTACTAACACGGCAAATCCTAAGCTGTCGGTATTGGCTTTGCCATCCCACGCCAATAAATAATCGCGTATTTCGCTGAGTTCGGGTTGTTGTGCTAGCCGTTCGGATGACAAAACCGCTAGGGCGAGTTGTTGATAATACTGATAAAACTCGCTTTCGGTATCCAGTTGTAAGGCAAACAATGACGGTTCATCATGCTGATGTAATTCGTTAAGCCGCTGGTTAATGCGATACGCCCTATAGCCGTTGGCAAATTGCCGACCAATAACGTAGGGGTATTGTTTATCAAAATGGCGATCATTTGCCGAGACTAATACGCCTGCGTCTGGATTGATTTGTTTGGGTAATTCATCGGCATTAATATAACCTTGCCAACCGATTTTACCATTCGCCCACGAACGACTTATCGCACCGTCATTGCCATAGCGGTTAGGAATTTTGCCTGTTAACGTCCACGCAATATGCCCATTATTATCGGCAAATAACATATTCAGTTGTGGGCTGCCTGCTTGATTAACGGTGCTAACCGCTTGCTCTATGGTTTGTGCGGCTTCTAAATCGAGCAAACCCAGATTAACGGCATTGGCATCTAACGCCGCCCACTGTATCGCTACGGGTTTATTTAATAAGGTTTGCGTGGACACTGATCCCCAGATAGTTTGTTTTACGTTGAGGTGTTTAGTTTCTTCACCTTTAACAGCAATGTTTTCAACGATAGTTTCAAACGCCTGCCAGTGGTTGCCCACTTTGTATTCATTGGCATTAGTGGGATTGAGTTCGAGACTGACTAAATCTAAAAAATCGCCTGCTAAATTGGTGCTACCCCACGCTAGATAATTATTACTGCCCGCAATCAATAGCGGCAAGCCTGCTAACATCACGCCAGCACTGTGTTCCGCGCCGACAGTCATTTCATAACGATACCAAATCGTCGGTACTTTTAATCCAATGTGCATATCCTTGGCTAAAATTGCCCGACCATCATTGGTTTTTGTACCACTCACCGCCCACGCATTAGAACCCGCAAAAAAATCGTGTAATTGTACCGCGTCGGCTAAAGGCGCAGGTGCAAACAGATTTTGTAAAGCTTTGACAGGAATCGCTTGAGCAGGACGTGCGGAAGGCGCGTTATGGTGCAAACTATCAGTAAATCTATCGGTATCAGGTGTCAAAAAAGCCACCACGTCAGCGGGTAGTGTTTTTTCCATCACCGTCAACATCCGTTCTTCCTCCTCAGACTTTGCCGTGAGCATATCGAACATACCGAGTGCAACTAAAATACTGTCTTCAGCCGTCCACGGTTCAGGTTGATAACCGAGGACGGTAAATTCAAACGGTAAGGCTTTCGCGCTATGAATAAAGTCGTTTACACCCTCGCTGTAGGCTTGTAAATAGCGTTTATGGGCATCGGGAAGCTGGCTAACAACGGTTTTAGCAACACGGTTAAAACCATAAGTACGCGCTCGAATATCGCCATCTAGTGCGAGTGATCCGAACAATTCAGCTAATCGCCCCGCATTTTTTCGGCGCATTAAATCCATTTGAAATAACCGATCTTGCGCGTTGAGATACCCTAAACTGCGCACGGCATCAAGGCGGTTTGCCGCATGAATAGCAGGAATACCGTGTACATCGGTGGTGACGGTGACAGGCGCGGATAAGTTGCTTAACGCTATTTCACCATCCAATTGTGCTGACGATCGTTGCAATAGCAAAAACACGCCTGCTACAGTAACAATCACCATGCACAAACTTATTGATAATAAATAAAATAATCTACGTTTTAACATGGGTGTTGAGACGGGTAACTAATGTGAGTAATTTGACCCAAATTCAGTGGTACAGAAACGACTGACTATCTGACACTGAGCCTATAAATTTCTTCTTGTATTCGGCTCAGTCCTCTCTCACGGAAATGTGGTTCTTGGTCATAAATATCCTCGCTGTACAGAAGTTTAATGTCACACCAATTTCCATACAATGCAGACACTTCTGTTTCATGAACACTGAACGGTGGTCCTTGCATTTCATGTTGAAGATATTCAAAAGCAACCAACAAAATTTGCGTTTCTGTCCGTAGTAATTGGCGGATTTTCATGGTGTAATCTAGTCGCATATCAGGCGGTAATGCGACTAATGAGGCTCTGTCGTAGACGGCATTCACAGTAAACAAATCATTAGCAGTCAAATCGAAAAAATCACCGCAATAAATCCGTAGGTTATCGGTCTCGAATACCTTGAATTTATCTTGCTGAATAGTTTTTACCGATAATCCGTTTTCGACAAAAAACGCTTCCACCGCTAAAGGACTCAGTTCCACACCAATAACCTGATACCCTTGATCGCGTAACCACAACATATCTTTGCTTTTACCGCAAAATGGCACGAAAATTACACTGCCAGTCGGTTGATTTAATAGTGACCAGTTTTGTTTTAGATGGCGATTCGTTTGTGGGTTATGAAAGCCAATTTGATTAAGCTCCCAACGTTCCAACCAAAATTCTTGTTGCATGGATTTCCTCAATTAACGACCACCCACTTTTAGCGGGTGGGTTTATTACTATCGGCGGTTGTGTATTCGTGTGGGTTAAAACGACCTGATGCAACACGCGGATTATTCCTTGGTAGCTTCAACTGGAATGGTAAGCGTGACTTCATCGCCGACATTAGGCGCGTACTTTCCCATATTAAATTCAGTCCGTTTGACTACCGTTGTGGCGTTAGCACCGCAAGCGTCTTTTTTCAGTATGGGGTGTGGCATACAGTGAAAAGAAGTGACCGTTAATATCACAGGTTTGGTAATGCCTTTTAGCGTAAGAGTGCCATCAACAGCCACTAATTGATCACCATTGAATTGGAATGTATTAGAAATGAAAGTAGCGGTTGGATACTTGGCAGTATCGAAAAAATCTTCACCACGAATGTGTTCGTTGAATAAGTCAGAACCCGTGTTGACTGAGGTGGTATCAATCGTGACTTCGACTGACCCTGTTTTCGCTTGGCGATCAATGATGATGTTACCTGATGCCTTATCGAAACGGCTTAACTGCGTTGAATAGCCAAAGTGATTATAAGAAAAACGCGGCAAGGTATGATTTTCGTCAATCGTGTAGGTTTCTGGTGCGGCTAGTGTTGCGGTTGAGAATAATGTAACTAATGATAATAGCGTAAGGCGTTTCATGGCAGTTTCCTATATGTTAAGAATTTTTCAGTCTAGTCTGTCTCTAATGACATTAGATGTTTTAGTAGACTTGTTGAACCAGAATAAATAATAATATAAAGTTCATAAATCCCACTAAAATAAATAATTAAGTAAAAATTATTAGGTATTCACTGCCAAAGTTTGAAAGGAGGTTCAAGACTGAATTTTTCAAATTTTCATAGCTCAAATAACTCGACAAAGGCAACCAGTGATATTTCACAAAACGCCACAGTATTTCGATCAAGTTCAGTTCTGGACTGTAAGTTGGCAAGTAATGCAAGACCACGCCGCAGGCTGCCCAAGCGTCCTGTTCGGCTAAAAATGCCGCACTGGTGTGTATTGAAGCGTTATCCAAAATGATAATACAAGGCTTTTTATGGACAGCGTATTCAAGCGCGTAACGGGCGGTGAAGGCATCGAAAGCGGCAATCACATCGCTGGTGGTTACGCTGCCTTCAAGTGCATGAAAATAAAGCGCATTTTTTCGGCTCATAAAGCCCAATATAGTCAGCCGTTTACTGTGAAAGCAAGGGATTTCTAAGGTTTGCCCTTTGGGTTGCCACGCATAGGGAACGGAGGAGGCGGTGGTAAAACCCGATTCATCAAAATAAAACAGATTGATTTTTTGCGCGTCTTCCAGTGCTTTCATAATAGACAGATTTTTTTGATCTTTGGTAAACGCATCGGGATTGCGTTTCGCTTTAGTCGAACGCCTGCAACGATGCCAAGAATAGTTAAAATTTTTTTAGCGCACGCTTTAAGGTATCTTTAGAGGCGGTTTTAGCCGTTTGCTGCTGTAGTTTTGCTTGCGCTTGCTTGATTTGATGGGGTTCTTTGTCAAGCTCTGCTTTGAAAAAGGCGATTTCTTCGCTCGTATAAATCAACGGTCGCCCTGAGCGTGGCAAATCATCCAGCCCTGCGATACCGTCAGCATTAAACCTGTCTATCCATACGCTGATGCTATCGCGGTCAGCCTGTAGAATATCCTGAATCTGGTTTAGGGTGTAACCCCGCTGGCTAAGTAAAATGGCATGAGCGCGTTGCCGAGTTCTAAAACAGGCGTGCTGATGGTAAATCTTGTGTAACTCTTGTTGCTCTTCTTTTGATACTGTTTGCGCAAATTTCATAACGGCATTTTGATAAAAAATGTTGAATTTTATACTTAAAAACTTTTACTTAATTACTTAACGGGTTTCACCCACTACCTATAATTCCACTGAGGCAAGAATACATCAAACTGAATTCGCATATTCTTTTTGAAATCATCCTCTACGTTACGTCCTGTTTTAAAGTTTTTATTGAGGATGCGCGTAAACACTTTTAAGCCTGTAGCAGTTT
>CAIUVX010000135.1 GCA_903902705.1 uncultured Methylococcales bacterium | reverse complement strand
GGGCATTATTGACAGTTACGGTGTTGAATTGATTCATCCGATACGCAAAGGTCGCAACCCTGACGCGTGGGTGGAGTCAGGCATTTCCAACCACCGTTGGATTGTTGGCGGCAAGTTATGCTTAGCGGTCAATCACTTAGGGCAGATTATTGCCTGGGCATGGGCAGCTGCGAATGCTCACGACTCATGGTTTCATCCCCTGATTGAAAAATTTAAAGACCAGTGCGTCATGTTGGCAGATACTGGATTTCATGCAAAAGAGGGCGATCCTGAATGGTTCGGTCTTCTCCCTGATGAAAACGGCTTCGTGCCTCTATCCATCGCTGAATTTAATTTATGATTTAAAAACTAGCACCAAAGGTTATTAATGGCGCACAACGAAAAATATAGAAATATTCAAGTAGTTTCAAAATTATAACTTGTTGTATAGTTAATATTTCGACTATAATAGCAAGTTCATACCAAATGCGAATGTGGCGAAATTGGTAGACGCGCTGGTTTTAGGTACCAGTTGGTTACCCAGTGGGAGTTCGAGTCTCCCCATTCGCACCACCTTATTCTACAAAAGTTATCGAGCCATCGATAACTTTTCAATTCTTTCGAGCCACCATCCTGCTGGCATTCAAAAAATTCTTATTTAAAATTGTGTGAGGTAAATAAATGCAAGTTTCTGTCGAGAAGACATCTGAATTAAGCAGAAAAATGACTGTTAATGTCCCTGAAACCGTTGTTCAGGAAAAAATGGCTGAACGATTAAAGTCATTAGCCCGCGAAGTTAAGATTGATGGTTTTCGTCCAGGTAAAGTACCTCAAGCTGTCGTCCAAAAAATGTACGGCAGTAAAGTACGCGATGAAATTGCGGGCGATTTGATTCAATCTACCTACTATGAAGCCTTGCAAAGCGAATCATTAAGACCCGCTGGCTATCCCCATATCGACCATATAGATGATGCTGACGGCTTTAGCTACACAGCAATCTTTGAAGTCTATCCAGAAATCGTCTTAGACGGTCTCGATCAACTTGAAGTAGTTCGCCCTATCGCTACGGTAGGTGATGTTGATGTTGATAACATCATTGAAAAACTACGCGAGCAGAAAAAAACATGGGAAGTAGTTGAACGTGCCGCGCAAGAACACGATCAAGTAACCCTTAATTTTTCAGGTGTATCCGAAGGCACTAACTTCACCAATGGTAAAGTTGAAAACTTTCTGGTTGAAATTGGCGCGAAAAAAATGATTCCAGGCTTTGAAGATCAATTGGTTGGTCTTGAAGTAGGCGCGAATAAATCGTTTGAATTAACCTTTCCCGAAGAATATGGCAATGCAGAACTAGCAGGAAAAACTGCTGAGTTTGACATTGAAGTTATCAAAATTGAAGCAGCAACCCTACCCGAAATTGACGAAGCCTTTATTAAAGCCTACGGTGTTGACGAAGGTTCAGTCGATGCTTTTCGTGCCGATGTTAGCGATAATCTGAGTAGAGAATTAAAACAGGTTCTGCGTGGTAAATTAAAAAATGCCGTGATGGATGCTCTGTATACCAAGTTTCAAATAACTGTACCGAATGCGTTAATTGACGAAGAAGTCGAAAGATTAATGACTCCCTACATTGAATCTGCCAAAAGACAGAAAATGAAGCCAGAAGATATGCTCTTGCCAAGAGATGTATTTGAAGAACAAGCCAAACGTCGCGTGGCACTGGGTTTAATTTTAGGTGAAGTCATTCAAAAAAATGCGGTTGAGCTAGATGCCAACAAAGTCCGTGCCACCATTGAAGAATTGGCAAAAAGCTACGAGCATCCAGAAGACGTAATAGCGTGGTATTATGCAGATGAAAAACGTTTGCATGATGTTGAGCAGATGGTCTTAGAAGATCAAGTGGTAGAATGGTTAGTAGCACAGGCACACGTTTCTGATGAAAGCGTTAGTTTTAGTGATGTCATGGATAGACAACAACAGTAAGGATTTCAAATGTATCAACAACACATAATGAACCAAGCAAGAGCATTAGAAGCCGCAGGCGGATTAGTACCTATTGTGATTGAGCAAACCGCAAGAGGTGAGCGTTCTTTCGATATTTATTCACGCTTGCTTAAAGAACGGGTTATTTTTCTGGTCGGGCAAGTTGAAGATTACATGGCCAATCTGGTGGTAGCACAACTTTTGTTTTTAGAATCAGAAAATCCTGATAAAGACATTCATTTGTACATAAATTCACCCGGTGGTTCAGTAACAGCAGGAATGTCCATCTATGACACTATGCAGTTTATTAAGCCCGATGTTAGCACTATGTGTATTGGACAAGCAGCCAGTATGGGTGCATTGCTACTGACAGGTGGCGCGAAAGGTAAACGCTATTGCTTACCGCACTCACGAATGATGATTCATCAACCATTAGGTGGCTTTCAAGGTCAGGCATCTGATTTTGACATTCATGCGAGAGAAATTTTATCGATTAGAGATAAACTAAACCGCGTGTTGGCACATCATACAGGTCAACCTCTGGAAAAAGTCCAACTAGACACAGACAGAGACAATTTTTTAAGTGCTACTGATGCAGTAAGCTATGGTCTGATTGATAAAGTATTATCAAGCAGAGTAGCAGAAACTGAGTTATAAAAGGTCATATTTTGATGAGCTTGGTTTTATCGAAAGTAATAACATCGTTACTGATGTTTTTAGGAGGCGGGTTATGAGTGATAAAAACAGTAAAGACGACGATAAACTGCTTTATTGTTCCTTTTGCGGTAAAAGTCAACATGAAGTCAGAAAGCTTATCGCAGGACCTTCAGTTTATGTCTGTGATGAATGTGTAGAGCTTTGTAACGACATCATAAAAGACGAATTGCAAGATAATACCTCTTCCTTTGGCGACAATAGTTTGCCTAAACCAAAAGAAATCAAAGAAGAGCTGGATAGTTATGTGATTGGGCAAGACCGCGCTAAAAAGATTTTAGCGGTCGCAGTTTATAATCACTATAAACGTTTGCGCAGTAAATCTAAAAAAGACGTTGTCGAATTGGCAAAAAGTAATATTTTGTTAATTGGTCCTACGGGTTCAGGTAAAACCTTATTAGCTGAAACCTTAGCACGTTTATTGAATGTACCGTTTACCATTGCCGACGCAACCACGCTTACTGAAGCAGGTTATGTGGGTGAAGATGTCGAAAACATCATTCAAAAGATTCTGCAAAAATGCGATTACGATGTTGAAAAAGCAGAAACGGGCATTGTTTACATCGATGAAATCGACAAAATTTCGCGCAAATCCGATAACCCATCCATTACCCGCGATGTCTCAGGTGAAGGCGTACAACAAGCTTTGTTAAAATTGATTGAAGGAACAATCGCCTCCGTACCGCCACAAGGTGGACGCAAACACCCTAATCAAGAGTTTGTCCAAGTCAACACTGCCAATATTCTGTTTATAGTCGGCGGCGCGTTCGCTGGTTTAGATAAAGTCATCAAAGCGCGTTCTGAAAAAGGCGGTATTGGCTTTTCTGCTGACGTAAAAACCAAAGACGAAAGTAAAAATGTCGGACAATTATTTGCCGAAGTTGAATCAGAAGATTTGATTAAATACGGCTTGATTCCTGAGTTTGTTGGTAGGCTTCCAATTGTTGCCACCTTGGAAGAGTTGGACGAAAAAGCCTTGATACAAATCTTAACCGAACCTAAAAACGCCTTAACCAAACAATACAAACATCTGTTTGAAATGGAAGGCGCGGAATTAGAGTTCCGAGAAGACTCACTCAGCGCGATTGCCAAAAAAGCAATGGAACGGAAAACAGGCGCGAGAGGATTACGCACAATCGTTGAAAATGTATTGCTCAATACCATGTATGAGCTACCCTCAGACACAAATATTTCCAAAGTCGTGGTGGATGAAAGCGTTATTTTTGGCAAGTCTGAACCGCTACTTATTTATGAAACGGAAAAGAAAAAAGTCGCTTCCGATTCCTAAACCCACTTATTAGACCTCAAAAAGGGAGCTTTTTTACGAAAGCTCCCTTTTTTATGGGTGATAGGTTAAATGTGCAAAACACGTTTACTGTGATTTAAAAGGCAAGCTAATCTAATAAAAATGCGGTGATGAAAGGTTGTGATATTGGTGGAGATTCGGGTTTCGTTGGGTTGCCCAAAAGCGGCAACCCAACGTACTCGGTGATTGATGGGCTTATGCACTCAACGCTCCAGCATTGTGTCATTTAGCAAGACAAGAAGACGCTGGAGCGTCCACAGAGGCATTACAACGCAGAGCGTTGGAACGATGCAAAAATATTATTTATTCTGTGAATTACTCTCGGTTCGCAATAATTCAACTATTCTCACCGTTTCAACTGAAACGGTGCAAACTCGGCTTAATAACTCAATCACCTGTTCTTTATAATCGGCAAAACGATAGGTATTAAACTGTTCGGCAATCGTTGCATCTTTTGGCTTTTTTTCCTTATATTGATCTAAAATCCATTCTAACGCACTACGGTTACCTAATTTATACTCCCACGCAACGGCAGGTATTTCGCTTAAGGTAGTATTATCATCAAGAAAGATTAAACCCTGTTCTTTATCTGCTTTCAGTTTGGCTTTAGGGGTTTTACTAATCTTTAGATTCTGTCTTTTTAAAGGGTACAATTCAGCGGTTTCATAATTCAAATGCAAGTCCATTAATTGCTTGCCATAATCAGCCCATTGCATAAAGTTTTCATAAAACGGTATGCGCGGGAAGTCACGTTTTAAATTAAGTTGGTATTTTTTTATATAGTCAGGATTATGCAATACCGCATAAGCATAATGAAATATATCCTCTTTCGTTATTTCATTGTTTTGATAATTTTTTCTAAACTTGTCTAATGCCCAATACGTTATGTTATCTACTTTTTGAGCATATTTATCATAGCGATATAAAGGTAGGCATTGGGTTTTTTCTAAAAAATCTAATCCTAATGGCTTGTTTACAGCTAAACATTGAAAAGGTTTTAATGAAGATTGTCCTGAAAAACAAATAACCTTGCTATCTTTATTTAGTTTGTTTCCAAAAATATCATAGTGATTTTGTGTAAGTCTGTCGCTTAATAATTGCTCTGCGTAATAAAACTGTTTGACAAAAGGTCTATAAGTTAAATTTGTTAATAATTCTGAGTTGAATTTTAACTTCCTGTTTTTATTAAAACTTTCTTTTAAAGAAGCACTCCACTTTATAGATATATTCCAACTATCATCTTTTTGTTTTAACAATTCATTATAGGTTTTAATAAAAAATAGAATTTTTTTAGTTAATTTTTTTTCTGAACAATCATAAACCCAATCATCACGGTTTGTTGATATACCTAAAGATGAAAATTTAAAAATAGCATTGCCACTTTTTCCTGCTTTTACTTCTTTATCGGCTAAAGGTAATAAGCTTTCCCAATCATTATTCTCTGCTAAATTAATCCAGTTATTATTTTTATCAGGCTGAATATGAGTAAAATTAATATTTTTTAAATGTCTTTCAACAAGAAACTGTAACTTTTCTTCTTTACGCCATTCATCCTGCATAGCCATATAATTAATAACACATTGGGCATTTTTAGCCCTGTTTTCTTTGCGCACTAAAAACATAATGGCAACACCTGTTTGTATGCCGAACACATTATGGGTAGTCCCTGCTATTTTTGGGTTAGCTCTTACATCGCTTTTAGTGTCAATAATATAAGCAAAATCAAAATCTGTTTGTATGCACTTTCTAAAGCCATCAAATGTTCGGCTATCAATAAAACTGCGATTAGTCACAAAAGCAATAATACCTTTATCATCTATTCTATCGATTGCCCAACGATAAAAACGTGCATACATATCATAGACTTTTGTTTTTTGTGCGGTACTTTCTTTAATAAATGTGTTTTTTATCTGTGCATCTATTTCAGAATATTCTCTATTTTTATTATTTTCGTTTTCATTAAGCTGATTGGCGTTATAAGGCGGATTACCAATAACAACAGATATTTTTTTATTATTCTGATTTCTTATCCGTAGCGTATTTTCTTCAGTTAAAGAGCTTACAATATCGGTTTGCTTGCCTTTATAAGAAAACCCCATATTATCTAGTGTGTCAACAAAACAAAGGTTTTTAAACTCACATGATTTACCCATTTTTTGTTTATAGGTAAATTCAATATTTAGATTACTAATATAGTATGGCAAAATAGCGACTTCATTAGCGTGCAATTCATTTTTATATTTAAAATCTAATTTTTCTTCATTATTAATGTAGTCAATTAAATCACAAATAAATGTGCCTGTACCTGTTGCTGGATCAAGTATCTCTACATCTTTATCTTCTAAAAACTTATTAAAATGGGTATGAAGTAAGTAATCGGTACTTTCAATCATAAAACGCACTATTTCATTAGGCGTATAAACTACACCTAAACGGTCGGCCGCTTTAGGATTGTAACTTTTATAAAATACTTCATAAATAACTTTTAAAAATTTTTGTTTCTCGTGATGATTAGCAATACTTGCAGCTCTCGCATTAATGGTGTTGTAATAATGCTGTATATTATCTAAAACCGCTCTACGCAACTCGCCTGTAAAAAAAGTATGAATAACATTTTCTAATTCTCGTGCAACCGTATTTTCACGGTGAAACTGATCTTCACCAAAAATACGATTAAAAATGTTTTCAGTCAAAATATGCTGGATCATCATTTCTCTAACGTCTTCTTTAGTGACATTAGGGTTAATGCTTTCATGGCATAGTTTTAAAAATAATTGGCTAGATTTTAAATAGTCTACGTTATCAATTTCTGCTTGTTTGATAAGCTCTCTTAAAGCATGAGTGACTTTAGGAATATCTTGCTTGAAATATTCAATAGCCTGCCTAAACTCTCTCACTTCGGGACGTTCAAAGTTAATAAACTCGGTAAGCAATTCATGCAAGGCTTGTGAGTCTTGCATATCTACCCGCATAATTTCACTATTATTTTGAATTAAAACAGCGGTTCGACTGTCTTCAAATAAAATATTATCGTTAGGGTAGCCTTTTGAAAATTTTAGCTTTATTTCATCGTCTAAATTATCTTTTTCGTCTTTACTTTCCCAGTAACCATAATCTTGACGTAAACTATCTTTTAGTGTTCCGTCTGGAGTAATCTTTTTCTTGCTATTATTGGCTTGTATAGCAATCTCTGTTGCCATTTCTAAATGTTTTGTTTTTGCATAGTCATTCAATAAAATATAAAACGCATTTCTAATGGTGGTTTCATTTTTTGAACCACTAAATTTAATGATTTTTTCTTTTCTATCGTGATATTGTTTTATTGAATAAAGACTCATAAATACCTAATTTTTATTTTTTACAGCAAAACCACGTTATTGCTAACGCGGCAATTTCACTACTTTAAGTTAGCCAGTTTTTTGAGTGGTATCTGGGTAGTGGATTAAATCTGTTGTTTTTACTTTTGAGCATGACTACCCGTCCTTTAAAGGACTGGTAGTCATTAGTCCGCTTAACTAGGTGAGGGAGTACAAACCTAGTTGGTACTCCCTCATAAAGTTAAATTACCCCACTAACAATCACGGGTAACACCCAATACTGAATACCAGAGCCTGAAAACTCTTGTTTTAATTTTTCAACTAAGGTTTCCAAATCGTTTTCATCAATATACATTTGAAAGCGTAGCTGTTTTTGCCGACCAGTCACTTGTTCAGCCAATGACAAACCTTTGTTTTCATGATGATGGGCATTGACGGCGAAACTACTAAAACCCAGTTCTTCTTCTAAAGTCAGCAGGGCATCAACAAGAGCCTCTTCGAGACTGGGTGGTACGTTAATCGTCACCAGATATTCTTTGTCATGCTTCATAGTCTGTCCTCTTTGGGTAAGCCATATAATTTAAACAAAATCGGCAATAAAAATAGCGTCAGGAAAGTAGATGACACCAAACCGCCAATGACCACGATTGCTAACGGTCTTTGAATTTCAGACCCAGGCCCTGTGGCAAATAATAATGGAATCAAACCAAATGCTGCGATGCTGGCAGTCATTAATACAGGGCGTAATCGCCGTGATGAACCGAGGGTAACGACTTTGAGTATGTCCATACCCATTGCTTTAAGCTGATTAAAATAACTTACCATCACCACGCCATTCAGCACCGCGATACCTAACAAGGCGATAAAACCAACCGAGGCAGGCACGGATAAATATTCGCCTGAAATCCACAAGCCAAACACACCGCCGACCATTGCCAATGGAATATTGGATAATACCAATACTGCTTGTCGCACTGAGCCAAAGGTAGAAAATAATAATAAAAAAATTAAACCCAAGGCGATAGGCACAACCAATTTTAAGGTTGCCGCTGCCCGTTGTTGGTTTTCAAATTGTCCGCCAAATTCCACGGTATAACCTGTGGGTAGTTTGACTTTTTCTTCCACCGCTTTACGCGCTTCATCAACAAAACCAACTAAATCTCGTCCGTTCACATTACTGCGCACTACTACAAATCGTTGTCCTTTTTCTCTGCCGATAGAGACCACACCTTCCACTTTATCAATGTGCGCGATGGCGGTAACAGGCACATGACCACCATTGGGTAGCGTAATTTGCAAATCCTCAAAATTCGCGGTGTTACTGCTACCGCGTAAAATAATCGGTGTGCGCTTAATGCCTTCCTGCACAATACCAAGGTTTAAGCCTTCAATCTGAGCGCGTAATAAATTTTCGATACTGTCCGCATCCAAACCCAAACGCCCTGCGGCAAGTTTGTCGATAGTGAGTTGTAAAAACTGCATCCCGTCATTTTGCTTGGCAAACACATCACTTGAACCGCTAATCTTTTTTAAGGTTTCGGCAATTTCATTGGCTTTTTCGTTGAGTACCGCGAGGTCTGCACCGAATAATTTAATGGCAACATCGCCGCGTGTCCCTGTGAGCATTTCTGATACCCTCATTTCAATCGGTTGGGTAAAACCAAAGGCGATACCTGGAGTTTGTGCCATGACTTTACGGATTTCTTCAATCAACTCATCTTTACTATTCATCCGCCATTGGTCTTTAGGTTTTAATACCAAAAAAGTGTCGGTTTCGTTTAAGCCCATTGGATCAAGCCCTAATTCATCCGAACCGACTCGCGACACGATGGTGGCAATTTCAGGCACGTTTTTTAGCAGATTTTTTTGTACCTGTCCGTCTAAATCCACCGATTTTGCCAGCGTGATAGAAGGTAATTTTTCCAATTGCAAAATAATATCGCCTTCGTCCATCGTGGGCATAAAGGTACTACCAATTTGTGTGAACACCAGCACGGTGATAACCAATAAAACACCCGCACCTGTGAATACTATTTTGCTGTTGTTTAAACACCAGAGCAAACTGGGTTGGTAGAGTTTTTGTAGTTGGCGTGGTAGCCACGGTTCTTCATGCGAGACTTCTTTCAACAAATAAGAGGCAATCACAGGAATTACCGTAAGCGACAATATCAATGAACCACTAAGTGCAAACACGATGGTCAATGCGACAGGGGTGAATAATTTCCCTTCTAAACCTTGTAGAGTGAGCAACGGTAAAAATACGATGATAATAATTAAAATCCCAGCAGTCACAGACGCGGCAACTTCCGTTGTGGCACGATAAATAATGTGTAATCGCGGCAAGCGTTTGGCAGTTTGAGTTTCGGCTAAATGGGTGATGAGATTTTCCACCACTACCACCGCCGCATCCACAAGCATACCGATGGCGATTGCCAAGCCGCCTAAACTCATGAGATTAGCCGACATACCCATTTGATTCATCAAAATAAAGGTGAACAAAGCAGCAAGCGGCAATGCCAACGCAACCACTAACGCGGCGCGTAAATTACCCAAAAATAAAATCAGCAATACGATGACTAATACAATCGCTTCTAGTAGCGCGTGTAATACTGTTTCTACCGCTTTATCGACTAAATCACCACGATTGTAAAATACCTTGGCTTCCACACCTTTTGGAAAGGCTTTTTTGAGTTCTTCAAACTTTGCTTCAATACCTTTAATGGTTTGTCGTGCATTCGCACCGCGCAAACTCAGTACCAGCCCTGTCACCGATTCACCCTCACCATTTTTACTCACTGCACCATAACGGGTAATCGCGCCTATATTCACTTCGGCAACATCGGCAACGGTAATGGGTGTACCGTTTTTGTTATCCACGACAATATTTTTAACGTCGTTAATATTTTTAATTCGCCCTTCTGCTCGCACGATTAAGGCTTCCTCGCCATCGGTCATACGTCCTGCCCCATCATTGCGATTATTGCTTTGTATCGCTTGTTGTAATTTATCGATACCGATACCTCTCGCTGATAAACGGGTATTATCGGGAATAATCTCAAAACTACGCACCAAACCGCCTAAGGAATTGACATCGGCAACCCCCGCAACGGTACGCAATGCTGGACGAATCACCCAATCCAATAAACTGCGCCGTTCCATCAGGCTTAAACCACCGCCTTCTACAGAAAACATGAACATCTCGCCTAAGGGTGTGGTCATAGGCGCAATACCACCTGTTACCCCTGCGGGTAAGTTTCCCCACATGGTATTTAAGCGTTCGGCGATTTGTTGCCGCGCCCAGAAAATATCGGTGCCTTCGGCAAAATCGACCGTAATATCAGTTAATGCGTATTTGGCAATCGAGCGCAACATGGTTTGATGCGGTATGCCTAATAACTCAACTTCAATAGGCGCGGTGATACGCGCTTCCACTTCTTCGGGGGTCATGCCCGCCGCTTTGACGATAATTTTTACTTGCGTTGGTGAGACTTCGGGAAACGCATCAATGGGAATATTGGTAAACGCATGATAACCACCCCCTGCTAATAACAGCACGAAAATCATCATCAACAGTCGCTGACTTAGAGCAAAGCGAATAAGAGGAGACATTATTCAGCACTCCCCAAGCCCAACCAGTTGGCTTTTAATGCCACCGCGCCTTGAATAGCGATGTCTTGATTAGCCGATAATTCACCGCTAATAATCGACTCTTCGCCTTGTTTGCCAATCACACTAACTGGCGTAACCAAAAAACCTGTTTTATCACGGACAAAAATAAACGATTTGCCTTCGTTTTGAGCAATAGCGGCATTAGGTACTTTAAAGATAGGCAGGTCACTGGCTTGAGTAATTTGAATATTAATGCGTTGCCCAGCGCGTACTGTCGATTGTTTACTATTAATAACGGCTCTTGCCAACACAGTTTGGCTTTCGGCATTAACATTTTGTCCTAACAAATTGACGGTTGCAGTGATGTCGGTATTTTCAATTTGCACTTGATCGCCAATTTTCAAACCCGCTAATCGTTCTTGGGGAATATTAATTTCTAGCCACAATTCATCGAGATTAGCGAGCCGATAAACGGGAGCTAAGCTGCCAATGCGTTCACCTGCCACTGCCATACGTTCCATAATCACGCCTGTGATGGGTGCGTGTAGGCTTAATTGGCTAGATAAACGGCGTGTTTTACCCAGTTGGGCGATTTCACCATCAGTCATTCCAGCAATTTGTAGCAATTGTTTGTGTTCATTAGCTTCAGAAAGCAGTGCTTCATGTTGCGCTTGGGTTTCTTGCCAACGTCGATCAGCGATAACGCCTTCTTGTAACAGCTTTTTATCACGTTGATAAAAAACTGCACTCAGTTGTAACTCGCTTAAGGCTTTGAGATACAAGCGTTGCATAGACAATAAATCTGAACTATTAAGTTCAGCTAACACCGCGCCTTTTTTAACTTTATCACCTATCGCCGCGTTTAATTTAGTGATGAGTCCTGCTTGTGAGGCACTCACGACAAATTCTTGCGCAGGTGGGACAACTACTTTTGCAGGGGCGGTGAGCAGTGGAATTTGAGTGACCGTTTCTAACTTTCCTAACGTTACGCCTAGGTTGCCAAAGAGTTGCTCAGAAATTTTTATAGTATTTTCAGCTTGAGCAAGCGAACAAAACAGCAAAGCACTCAACGCGCATACGATTAATTTTATATTCATGGCATTACTCCTACCGCTTGGTTATATAGGGCAATATCACGTTCTAACATTACCGCTCGTTCTTTCGCATTTAAAATCGCTTGTTGGGCTTTTGACTGAATTTTTAACAAGTCCATTAAATTAATTTCACCGACTGAAAACGCGGTATTGCTCATGTTTAACAGATTTTCAGTCGCCGATTTTAATTCATTGGCATTTTCTAGCTCAGCACGATTAACTTCCAAATTATGTTCTGCTTCGTGATGGGCTTGTTTTAAATCCCGAAACAATTGTTCACGTTGTGCGATTAATTTATTTAATTCGACATTGATTGCAGCAAGCTGTGGCGCGAGATGATCGCTACCACCAAACGGCATAGTGACACCAATATTAAAACTTGCGGTGTGATTACTGGCAGTGTCACCCATATCGCCATTAACGCCAGCTAAGACATTGGTTTGTCCAGAACCGATGGCTCTCATCGCATCAAGTTCGGCTTGTTTACGATTGATTTGGCTATTAATCGCGACCAAAGCAGGATGGTTCTGCTCGATTTCTTTTAAATCGACTAATTTTTCATGATAATCTTTTGGCACTTTAGTCATTTGCGTGATGCTTGCGTAGCGTTTCCGTGCGTGCATTAATTCCGCTTCCGCCTGAATCAGCGTTGAACGTTTTTGTAATAATTCGGTTTGTGCTAACAGCGCATCCGAGCGCGGTAAATCGCCTAATTCCACCCGTCGCCCAATTTTTTCATGTAATTGTTCGTACACTTTAATTTCAGATTGCGCTTGTTCGTAGCGGATTTTTTGTAAATCTATGTCCCATAACGCGCCTCTTACTAAGCCTGCCACACGCAATTTAGTAGCAATGGTTTGGGTTTTCGCACTGGTCTCGGCTTGTTCACCAACGGCTTGTTCAGCATCACTTTGACCAATATTCCACAGTGGTACTTGTACGCCCGCGTTTATATAATGCAGTTTGCCACCATTAGCACCCGTCGCGGCTTCTTGAAAACTATAACTGGTTTGTGACGCGCCTGCTGTCCAACTTTTACTGCGCTGAGTAATCGCAGCGGCTTCCTCTTCTAACGAGTTAAGCCACGCCAACTCGGGGAATTTTTCTAGGGTTAAATCAACGACTTTCGGTAAAGTCAGTGACTCATCAATTTCAACAGTGTCGTGGTGATCGACTATAGTCGGTTCAGCAAAACTTAAGGAAATCATTAGCCAAAAAGCAAGTAAACACCTGCTAAAAAGGTTTAAAACAAACATAATGGAAAGCTCAATGCGGTAATGACCGCCTTAATAATGAGTAAGAAAGCTGAGCAATGCTACAGCTAGTCTGTGAGAACGAGTAATCGTCCCGCTAACAGCTAGGCGTGTGCAGGTGGGGCGCGTGGGGAATGGGGAAAATACGCAAGCCGTCCAAAAAATGGCTCGGTATGGGTGAGTGGCGGGATAAAAAATGTGGAAAATCCCGTTTCAAACACAATAGTTGAAGCAGGTAAAAAATCGCTATGCAAATCAGCAGTTATCTTATGAAGCTTATGTGTAGGTGTTGCAATGTTTCGACTAAACCCTGCATCAACACCCACCACCTGACCATCAATATCACCACAAAACAATACGGCTTTGCACGATGAAACATTGACTGACTGCATTGAGTCAACCGCCTCTTGTGGTGTCAAACGATCATAGACTTCAAGACCAGGAATATGTAGCCCCTGTGATAAAATTTTCTCGCTAGTATGCGCATGGACTAGGGGTGCAATAAATTGCAACACGACCAAACAAGTAATAAGGAATAAGCGAAGTGAGAAAATCATGCGGTTAATACTAAGCGATTACAGGAAAATTAACAACTTGACGACTAAATTATACAGTTGTTTCATTACTTACGTCATTCTGGCAGGGATGCCAGAATCCAGTCACAGGGAGAGCGTAGCGAGGGTTCTGTTCAATGTAATGCCATCCTTGGCACTGGATTCCAGCATCCATGCTGGAATGACGATGATCTGGCTTGAGCAGTAGTTACCTGCTGATTTTTTGTTATGAACTTAAGTAGATGAACAAAAGTTTTCTGGTATTTGGAGCAAGGTTAAGCCGTTCGTGGTGAGCCTGTCGAACCATGAACGGCTTAACCGTCCACCCTTCGACAAGCTCAGGGCGAACGGTTAAGC
>CAIUVX010000134.1 GCA_903902705.1 uncultured Methylococcales bacterium | reverse complement strand
AATGAAGCGTTATCGTATCCTGTCTGATAGACTTAGAACCCATCTTATTGATTTTTATGATGATGTGCTGGCGGTCTGTGCAGGACTTTGGAACTTTTATCTGGCTAACTAATTGTTTTTTAAAGACGCAACAAGTCTAATAAACAGGCAATATACAAAAAAAGTTTAGTCGCTTGCGTGTCTGTCAGCCGAACATTACGCATATCTTTAATAAACGTTTTATGACGTGATACTGTTTTCATTGAACATTACAATCCTGTTGTAACTGTTCCAGTGTTATTATTTCCAAATTCTTTTTAGCACGAACATCTAACATAGCCGCCTTAGTTTGTTCATTGGGATTAATCAAAGCCGCTTGATAATTTTTAATTAAGTCTTTTACGGCTTGTTCAATCAAAGCCTGTTCCGATTTAATGCCGCTTAATTCAAAAGCAGTTTGCATTAAATCATCGTTTAAATCGATTGTTGTGTGCATGGGTTTATCCTCATATTGCAGAGTTATAGGATGTGCTGACGAAGGAAGCGCATCGTTCGCGATTGATGGGCTTCGTACCTTAGTAGTCCAACCTATCGTGCTTATTCTTCAATATACTTTTTTATTTTGTCACTTACATCACACAGTAAAGCCTTTTCTATTCTTGCCTTGGTATGACCAAGTGATTTTGCTATGTCTTGTGTTTTTTCACCTTCAAGATGTAACTTTTTAACTGTTGTAGGTAATACACCTAAGTCGTAAAACGTTTCTGCCGTTGCAACAATATAAACCAAGTCATAATTGCTAAATTCGGCATCTATTTTTTTCAATACATCTTTTGCAAAATCGCTTCTTTGGTCTTTGTTTTTCAAAAAATTGAATCCCTTACTTTTTGCCACTATGGTTGCCAGCGTATTCAGCCCGTCATAATCTATGACCTCCTCTTCGTAGTCGCTATCTTCGTCCTCATCCTCGTAATCATCTTCATCTTCGTCACTATTCTTAAAATTCAGTTCAAGAAAAAAGTGAATTAGCATCATAGGTCTATACTTAATCCAAGTGTTGGTCTCACCTAGCCTTATATAAATCTCAATTATTTTTTCTTTACCAATGAATTGACTAATATCACCTATATAATCTCCCTCTAATACTTTTTCCACAAAATAAACGCATATAGAACGCTCACTTATTAGATGCTTTACGTCTTCAATACTGGAAACGCCAATTATAAATCCATTTGTAATTACCTCTGTACATCCTCTTATTACTGGTATTCCTAAGCTATCAATTAACGCATTAGCTCTATCTGTTATTTCTTTTTGTAAATCAAAAATTATTTGTTTATCAATATCACTTGTCATTAATTTTTTTAGAGCATTATAGTTATCTAATTTATCAACGTCGTTTTTCTGTAGTTCTGAATTTTCCATGATTTTCCACTTAATGTCTGTTAATTACTGATTAGTTGTAGTATCAAAGTTAGTATATTGTTAGGTTACATTATTGCCAACCAGACTTATCTAATAAAATTTATGTATAGCCCTGCTTGAACGCTAAATTAAACGTTGTTAATTATTTAATTAAAAAAGGAATACATCAGTATCATCAAATTCCCATTCCTTCCCAGTGTTTTTTTCAAAAAATTGTTTTACAATATATTTTTTTCTATCTGACCAACTCAAAAAATATTCAGGTGATATAACAAGATTTTCACAATATCGTAATACTAATTTTGAAACTAGATATTTCCTATAATCACCTTCAGAAGATAATATGTTTATTAACTTTAGTTTGGCAGCCTCATTTTCATGTGAAAGCCACGAAAACAATACAATAGTTTTTTCATGAGAAAGTGGAAATATATTTAATACTATTCTAAGTGGCTCACCCTCATCATTATTTATATCATTAACTAAAAACATCGAGCTTACTGCAATTGTAGGTCGTTGCATATCAAAAGCAATAGAAAAGTGGTTAATGTATTCATATAATTTATATTCGTATATAAAATCATATTTGATTTTATATTTATAAATTTCATACGAATTCATTAAATTCTCTGTTGCTATAGTACCCGCTGTTCCAATTAGAGCATTTTTATTTTGGTCTGGCTTCTCTATTTCTAAATAAGCACTTTGAAATTTCCTTGTTGATTCTATTGTACTATGTAGCTCTCTGATAACTGCACGATATGCAAATAAATAACAATGTTCTTTATTATTTAAATCAATTTTTTGAGTATCTATAGGCTTAAATAATTTTGCATCATGCAGTGAACAAAGTCCTTTAAAAGTTGTAGCTTCATCTCTTGGAACTTTATCATAGATAAAAATAGGAGCCTTATCTGCAAAGCATTTTAATTTAAACCCTATTAAATGATTATCCTTAGAAGAAAGTAATTCTAATATACGAGAATTTTGGACTGTATGCGCTCTAATTGCGGCGTTCTCACATTTTTCTTTTGGAGCTAAGCATTTTTCAAATTTGGTATCTTTAATTTTGAAAAAAAATGAGGTTAAATTTGACATTATATTATTTAATCAAATAGGGTACGCAATGCGTACCCTACAGGGAAATAAAACCGTTAAGTTTTAAATTTTGTTGAATGCACTACGACCAGCATAAACGGCTAAATCGCCTAGTTCTTCTTCGATTTTCATCAAACGGTTGTATTTAGCAACACGGTCAGAACGGCTTAATGAGCCTGTTTTGATTTGACCTGTGCCTGTGGCAACGGCTAAATCAGCGATGGTGGTGTCTTCGGTTTCGCCTGAACGATGTGACATCACAGCGGTGTAACCTGCTGAGTGTGCCATGTCGATAGCTGCTAAGGTTTCAGTTAAAGTGCCGATTTGGTTTACTTTAATCAGGATTGAGTTGGCGATACCTTTTTCAATGCCTTCTTTCAAGATTTTTGGGTTGGTTACGAATAAATCATCACCAACTAATTGGATTTTGCCGCCTAATTTTTCAGTTTGATCTTTCCAGCCTGCCCAGTCGTTTTGGTCTAAACCGTCTTCGATAGAGATGATGGGGTATTTTTCTACCCAAGCCGCTAAGAAGTCGTTCATTTCAACAGACGTGAAGCTACGGTTTTCAGCAGATAAAACGTATTTGCCGTCTTTATAGTATTCAGAAGCCGCCGCGTCCATACCTAAGAAGATGTCAACGCCTGCTTTGTAGCCTGCCTTTTCGATGGCTTCTAAGATGACTTCAATGGCTTCTTCGTTAGATGACAGGTTAGGTGCAAAACCGCCTTCATCACCGACAGTCGTTGCCAAACCTTTAGCTTTTAATACTTTTGCCAAGTTGTGGAACACTTCCGCGCCGTAACGAATCGCTTCACGGAATGTCGGTGCGCCGACTGGCAAAATCATGAACTCTTGTAAATCAACGCTGTTGTCTGCGTGTGAACCGCCGTTGATGATGTTCATCATTGGCACAGGCATGATGAATTTGCCTGATTTGTTTAGATGACGGTATAACGGAACGCCTGCTTCTTTCGCCGCTGCATGAGCCACAGCCATAGACACCGATAAAATCGCATTCGCGCCTAAACGGGCTTTGTTATCTGTGCCATCTAAGGCAATCATCGCGTTATCAATCGCCGCTTGATCGTTCGCGTCCATGCCTACAATCGCCGCTTTGATTTCAGTGTTGACGTTATTGATTGCATTCAATACGCCTTTACCCAAGTAACGATTTTTATCGCCATCACGCAATTCAATCGCTTCACGTTCGCCAGTTGACGCGCCTGATGGCACCATTGCACTGCCGACAACGCCAGATTCTAACGTCACATCCGCTTCTAACGTTGGATTGCCGCGTGAATCTAAAATTTCTCTTGCTTTAATATCTACGATTTTACTCATATTACTGTACTGCTCCGAAGGTTAAAAAATAAAAGCAACGAGAGTTGCAGTTAAGGTTGAAAATTGGAAACCTGCGAGGTTTTAAAAACCTCGCAGGTTTGTGTGAATTTACAAAGTTGTTTCAATAAACGGCTGGCTTTTAACGGCTCTGTCTAACACCATTAAGGTTTCTAATAATTCACGCATTCTGTGTAATGGCCATGAATTCGGGCCATCACTTTTTGCTTCCGCTGGATTTGGATGAGTCTCCATAAATATCCCTGCGACACCCACTGCCACCGCTGCACGCGCTAATACAGGCACAAATTCACGTTGTCCACCTGAGCATGAACCTTGCCCACCAGGTAATTGTACTGAATGCGTGGCATCAAAGACTACGGGGCAGTCGGTATCACGCATCACGGCTAACGAGCGCATATCTGAAACCAGATTATTATACCCAAACGATACGCCGCGTTCACAGACCATAATTTGTTGATTACCTGTGGCTTTGGCTTTGTTAGCGACATTCGCCATATCCCACGGCGCGAGAAACTGCCCTTTTTTAATATTAACAGGAATACCTTGTGAGGCAACGGCTTGTATAAAATTGGTTTGCCGACATAAAAACGCGGGGGTTTGCATGACATCGACCACGCTGGCAACTTCGGCTAATGGTGTATCTTCATGCACGTCAGTCAATACAGGTACACCGATTTGTTGTTTTACTTTCGCTAAAATTTCTAAACCGCGCTCAACGCCCAAACCACGAAAGGTTTCATGTGAAGACCGATTGGCTTTATCAAACGATGATTTATAAATAAACGGAATATTTAATTCCGTGGTTAATTCTTTTAAAAAACCTGCGGTATCTAAAGCGAGTTGTTCGCTTTCAATCACACAGGGTCCTGCGATTAAAAATAACGGGTGATTTAAGCCCACTTCAAAGCCACATAATTTCATAACAACTCCTATTATTCTAAGTGTGTAGTCATTATTTTTGACCACGTTTCAAAAACTTCTGTTAATTCAATTACCAATTCAGGGAATTATCATTCCAGATATTTAAGTAATTATTCAATCATGAAGGGTGTTTTGCCCACCAAGTGGCTAACGCGGTAGCAGAGACGATAACCAACGAATTAGATTTAAGCTGTGGACGCAATTGATTAGTGGAATAGCCCGTCGGTTGATGACTTGGCTTAGCAACCACCCACTCGCTTTGCGGGTCTTTAAGTAGCGATTGCATTACTGTCCGAGCAGGTAAACCCACAACTCCCGCAACAGCGGTATAAGTGGCTTTCTGTGAATGTTTGGCTAATGCTGCAACCAAGTTGCGCGTGTGTTCTTGTTTGTCTGTCATGGTGTGTACCTTATAGAATTATGTTGTTTCCACGCTGTGATCGTGGGAATGATAAAAAGTTATGCGTCAATTGGGGGGAGGTACAAACTCCAATGTTTATGCTTAACAGATTGTTTTTGTTGGGTTCGTAAGCTCACCGCAACCTACAGGTTCTTCAATAGTATTTTCTGGTGCGACTGCGATAACAGACAGACGTTCTCGACGCTCAACACCTACCACTGCAACCCGTGTACCTTCAAAGTAAAAAAGATTCATATCATCAAGAAGAGACTCCTCAAAAAAACCTTTACATTCACACTCTTGATTACCGTTGACAGTAACTTCACGCAAAATAAAGCTTAACTTATCACCATCAATTTCACCAATTCGCCCACAGCAAGTAACTACTTTTTCTTTGTTAAGTTTATGTAATTCACCATTAACTTTTCTGCGAGACTGACGTGTAAGTTTAATTCGCCCGTGTTTAATCCAAGTGCCAGAAATCTCAATTTCAGAAATAGCACCAGAAATTGGTGGCGTTAACATTAGGCTAGCTCGGAGTACAGCAACTCGTTCCGCGTCTGATTCTGCAATTAGTGTGTCGTTATTTATTGGACAGGCAGCCCAAACTAAACCTGCTTCAAGTTTTTGAACCGCTTGTTGCATTTCATCGTTAGGAAAAAGCTCCTCATCTGGAGCAGCAAAGCCAAGTTCAAAACTAGCGAAAGTAAATCGTTGGATTGGAAGGTCATAAAGTCTGCTGTAGTTTTTTCGTGGTCTACCTTCTGCTGGAATATCATAGGTAAAGTCTAAAAGCGTTTTTAGTGCAGAACGTGTGGCATCAGCTACAAAGCCGACAACGCTCGCAGGCATTTTCCCTAAAGCGATATGTTCACCGATAGCTCTAGTTCGAAAAACTGATTCATGTTCTGGAAGAAGCGGTGTTCCTTCCAGTGGTAAAAACTCATTAGGTATATCTGAAGGATCTATCACCCAAAATTGCGGTTCGCCATTTGGTCGAGAAAGATGAAACCAAAGCGAAGATGCAGTCAATGCTTCTCGAACTGATAAACACCCAGCTTCCAAAAGATTGCAACGCGCTTTAGAAATTGAAGTCAAAAATGTTACCACGCCTTCTTTAGACTCATCTGAAAAATATGCAAGTAATGTCTGACCATGTTTTGTATGGGTCAAATATACGATAGGTTCTCCCGCCTCGTATAACACACGATCAATGGGTAATGGATTGTCCAAAAGATCATTAGGTAAACTGTCGGTTGTTGGTATATTTAAGTACATAGCTTCGGTTTCCCAAAAAATGACTGGCGTTCAACACCATCATAAGACCACCAGTCAATATGACCAGATTTAATCGTAAGTAGCATTTTTCCCGCCGAAGAATTGAGATTACCTTCCGCAATTGCATTACCCAATGTTGGTCTCATTCTCTGTAAGTGTAGGGCATTGTGGAAGGAGTTAAATACTGAAACACCACAACGGCTACATGGATTTGCTGTGATTGCCGTTTCAAGTTCATGATGAGATAAAAAATCATCATTGGTCAAGTCTTCATTTTTAACAACGCGAAAAACAGCACCATTCGCATCAATAGCATTTTCTGGTGGACAACAAGAAGGAAAATAATCTGGAAATTTGTCATTTATAGCCATGAATTTTTGCCACCAAAATTTGAAAATAAAAATACTGATTTATTTAATCAAGCAGGGTACGCGCATCGCGTACCCAACCACAAAAAAATCAACGAATCTTCGCCGCAATCGCCTCAGCCGCTCTAACGACATTATTCGCCATTTTCTCAGAAGCGGCATCAATCAAGCGACCATCTAACGCTGCCGCGCCTTTACCTTGTGCTGCGGCTTCTTGTAATGCCACTAAAATACGTTTGGCTTTTTCGACTTCTGCCGCAGGTGGAGTGAAGACTTCATTGGCAAGGGCAATTTGTGAGGGATGAATTGCCCATTTGCCTTCACAACCTAATGCTGCTGCACGTTTTGCACCTAGTTTATAGCCTTCTGGGTCTTTAAAATCACCAAAAGGTCCATCAATTGGACGTAAACCGTAAGCGCGGCAAGCAACCGTCATGCGGCTAATCGCGTAGTGCCATTGATCCGCTGGGTAATCAGGATTTAAACCACCGATATTGGTGGTTCTGGCGCGATTACTTGCCGCATAATCTGCAACACCAAAATGCAGGGCTTCTAAACGTCCGCCTAACGCACCTTGTTTGGCAATGTCTTCGACATTTGCCATGCCTAAGGCGGTTTCAATTAGGGCTTCGATACCGATGCGATTTTTAAGACCTTGCTGTATTTCCAATTGGTTGAGCATCGCTTCAACCATATATACATCTGAATACACGCCGACTTTAGGAATTAAAATGGTGTCGATTTTATCGCCCGCTTGCTCGACTAAATCGACCACATCACGCACCATATATTGAGTATCTAAGCCGTTGATACGCACGGAAACCGTTACACCATGACCTTTCCAATCCAAATCATTAATCGCTTCGATGATATTTTTACGCGCTTGTAATTTGTCATCGGGAGCAACCGCATCTTCCAAATCCAGAAAAATAAAATCCGCGCCACTTTTCATGGCTTTTTCAAAAAATTCTGGGCTAGTACCAGGAACAGCTAATTCACAGCGTTGGACTCTCTGTACGGGTGCGGTATATAGGGTATGACTCATTGACTCTTTTCCTTTGTGTTGCTCAGTAATAATCCAGCGACGCTGAACGTAAATAAACCACTCATTCTACTTTTGAAGACATTAATGTCAATTTTTAACACTTGTCATAAAGGGATTTATTGAAAAACACTGAAAAAAAAGCCCAACTTATCGTCGGGCTTTTTGGTTTGACTATGACTGCCAGTCCATTAAAAGACTGGTAGTCATTAATACGTTTTATCTTTCACCGCCAAATATGCCTAATATCTGCAATAAACTTAAAAATAAGTTGTACAACGAGACATATAAAGAAACGGTTGCACGGATATAGTTAGTTTCGCCACCGTGAATGATTTCACTGGTTTGGTATAAAATCATGCCTGACATTAGCAAAATAAACATTGCTGAAACAGCAAGTGATAGCGCAGGAATAGCAAACACAATCGCGCCAATACCCGCTAAAAAGGCAACTAATACACCTGTCAGTAAAAATCCGCCCATAAAGCTGAAATCTTTACGAGTGGTTAGCGCGTAGCCTGATAAACCTAAGAAAATAACACCTGTGCCAGTTAACGCCATAATGATTAATTCATGCCCATTGCTGAAGTTATGAATGTACATATTTAAAATCGGTCCTAGGGTTAAGCCCATAAAACCTGTTAATGCAAAGGTAAAAACTAGCCCTAAAGCGCGGTCGCTGTATTTTGAAGTCAGAAAAAATAGACCATAAAACCCAACCAAGGTGACAATCATGCCAAAAGGTGGCAGATTCATAACCATAGAAACACCTGCGGTTATCGCACTGAAAAATAGGGTCATTGATAATAACAAATAAGTGTTGCGCAACACTTTATTGGTTGCCAGTGTACTGGACGCTGACTGGGTAATTGCGGTATTTAAACTCATGGTGTTTTATTCCTTAAAGAGATAATTAAAAATTGACCTGTTACTGAATGTAATGGCAACGCTATTAAATAACAAGTGCAGAGTGGATTCTAATGTAAAAACTAAGGAGTGCAAGCAAAGCCTATACTTATGTGGTATTTTGGGTGGTGTATTAAATCTGTGATTTTTGCTTTTGGGTATGACTGCCAGTCCTTTACAGGACTGGTAGTCATGAATATAGCTATAACAGGTTTAACCCACTACCCTTTATCGTTTGCCCAGCTTTTGCTGATAAAAACGCTGGGCAGAAATGTTGCCCACAAGTCTAAATCAAGCAGAAAAAGACGATCCACAGCCACAAGTTGTAGTTGCATTCGGGTTGCGAATTACAAACTGTGAGCCTGATAAATCTTCTTTGTAATCAATTTCTGCACCAGTTAAATACTGAATGCTCATTGAGTCAATTAATACAGTCACGCCGCCGTTGACTATGCTGGTATCGTCTTCGTTGACTTCTTCATCAAAAGTAAAGCCATACTGAAAACCAGAACAACCACCGCCTGACACATAGACGCGCAATTTCAGATTGTCGTTGCCTTCTTCAGCAATGAGTTCACCGACTTTTGCCGCCGCGCTGTCAGTAAAAATAATGGGATTTGACATAAAAACTCTCTATATATTTGAAATTAAAATAAAACTGGTTATTACCAAGTATTATAATCAAGATTTATGGATATAGTGCTAATATTCTTAATCCTAAGTCTTCTGGCAAATTAAATAGTAAGTTCATCACTTGCACGGCTTGACCTGACGCGCCTTTGACTAAATTGTCGATGACTGATAACACCACGATAGTGTTGCCACCTTGCGGTTGATGAATGGCAATTTGACAGTTATTGCTGCCTCTGACATCACGGGTGCTGGGATGCGCACCTCGCGGCAAGACATCAACAAAGGTTTCGTGTTGATAGCGTTGCTCATAAAGGGCTTGAATATCGTCAACACTGGCGGTTAACTGACTGTACAAAGTCGCATGAATGCCGCGACTCATCGGTGTTAAATGCGGTACAAACGTTAAATTGACCGATTTTCCTGCCGCTAAACTCAGACCTTGAGTAATTTCAGGCAAGTGCCGATGCCCGCCGACTCCGTAGGCTTTAAAACTTTCGCCTACTTCGCTCATTAAACCAGTGAGTTCGGCTTTTCGTCCCGCGCCACTGACACCAGACTTCACATCGGCAATTAAATTGCTCACATCAATCAAGCCATTTTCAAGCAATGGCAAAAAGCCCAATTGCACAGCGGTAGGATAGCAACCCGCACAGGCAACCAACCGCGCTTGTTTAATTGCATCACGATGAATTTCAGGCAAGCCATAAACCGCTTCAGCGATTAACTCAGGGCAGGCGTGTTCCATGCCATACCAATGACTCCATTCAGCCTCATTTTTTAAACGAAAATCTGCTGATAAGTCGATGACTTTCACGTCACGCGCCAGTAGCTGTTCTGCCATTAACATCGCCGTGCCGTTGGGGGTAGCGAAAAATACCACATCACAGTGGGCTAAGGTTTCCGACTCTGGTGCAGTAAACAGTATATTGATAACACCGCGTAAACTCGGATAGACTGCATCCACTCGCGTTCCTGCATCAGCGCGTGAAGTTACCACAGCAACCTCTACTTCTGGATGCAATGCTAAAATCCGCAACAGTTCAACACCCGTATAACCTGTTCCTCCCACAATACCTGCACGAATCATTTTTTATCCTAATTGAAAATTTCTAAAAACACAGGAGTTCAATAGCTTTAGCTATTGGAAAAACAGCTAAAGCTGTTTTACTCCTGCTGTTATGTAAACTCCAGCATATAATAACCGCATTCACTTTTTTTCAGAACGTAACTTATGATGATTCCAGAATTCATGCAGGCGATTGAAGTCGAAGCTGACAGTTTGCAATTAACTGCTCGACTGATGCCTAAACCTGCTAGTCATCAAGTATTAATTAAAGTTGCTGCCGCTGGCGTTAATCGCCCCGATATAGCGCAACGTAAAGGCTTGTATCCACCGCCTGCGGGTGCATCGGACATATTGGGATTAGAAGTTGCGGGAACAATAGTGGTACTAGGCGCGGCGGTGAGTCATTTAAAAGTAGGTGATACAGTGTGCGCCTTGGTTACGGGCGGTGGTTATGCGGGTTATTGTTTAGCCTCTGCGTTATTGTGCCTGCCGATACCTGAGGGTTTATCGTTTACCGAAGCGGCTGCCTTGCCTGAAACTTTTTTTACCGTGTGGAGCAATGTATTTGATCGCGCCCATTTATCAGCCAAAGAAACCTTATTAGTACATGGCGGCAGTAGTGGCATAGGCGTAACCGCTATACAATTGGCTAAAGCCTTTGGTGCGAAAGTCATTGTCACCGCTGGTTCAGCAGCTAAATGCAAAGCCTGTTTAGAACTAGGTGCTGATGCTGCCATTAATTATCACGAACGCGATTTTGTTGAAGTAATAAATCAGCTTACCCAGAACAAAGGTGTAGATGTCATTCTTGATATTATCGGCGGCGATTATTTTTCGCGTAATTTAAAATGTTTGGCGTATGACGGGCGATTGGTACAAATTGCATTGCAACAGGGCATAAAATCGGAGATTAATCTGTTGCCTATTATGGTTAAACGCTTAACTATCACAGGTTCAACTTTACGCGCCAGAGATGACGCATTCAAAGCCGATATAGCCAATAAATTACACAAACACGTTTGGCCGTTATTAGCAACAGGCAAAATTTCGCCTGTTATTTATACCACCTTTGCTTTAGATGAAGCTGAACTCGCCCATGAACTGATGGAAAGTAGTCGGCACATTGGCAAAATTATTTTGGAGATTTAACACCATGAACTACTGCACATTGATTTCTGCATCTGAATTACATCATTTTATTCAATCGGACTGGGTGATTATTGATTGTCGCTTTTCTTTGGCTAACAGTGAAGCGGGTAGCACTGCTTATCGACACGGACACCTCCAGAATGCCCGTTATGCGCATTTGAATAATGATTTATCGTCTGCAATTACCGATACAACAGGTCGTCATCCCTTACCCGATTTTAGATCATTGGTAAAAAAATTGGGCGCATGGGGGGTAAGTAATCACAGTCAGGTCGTAGTTTATGATGATGCGAGTGGCGCGTTTGCAGGACGCTTGTGGTGGTTATTGCGAGCCTTAGGGCATAACAATGTGGCAGTGCTAGACGGCGGCATCAAACATTGGCAACAACAAGGCTATGAAATTACCACCGCCTTACCGACCATTAAACCAGCCAGTTTTAGAGCTTATCTAAACCCCAATCTGTGGCTTACCGCTAACCAAGTTGAAAACAGCATCGCCAGAAAATCCATTAAACTCATCGATGCCAGAACCGCAGAACGCTATCGTGGCGAACAAGAACCAATTGATCCGATTGCTGGACATATTCCTTACGCCTTAAATCGTCCTTTGCCATTGAATCTGAATGCGCAGGGATTATTTTTACCACCCGAACAATTACGTTCTCAATTTAAACAGCTTATTGGTTCAACAGACCCTGAAAAAGTAGTGCATTATTGCGGCTCTGGTGTGACCGCTTGCCATAATCTGTTAGCAATGGAACACGCAGGACTATCTGGCTCTAAACTGTATGCAGGTTCGTGGAGTGAATGGATTAGAAACAAAAATCGGGTAGTAGCTTGAATTTATGGTCTAAGAAAACATGGTGTTAGATCACCCCCCCTTTCAATCATAATTGAGCAGTTTTCGGTGGCTGTCGGAAGCGTATTGACTGCCTCGGTCGGTGTGCCATAGCAAGCCTTGTCCAGTTTTCGTTTCCAGATTGCCATAATCAGTGCGTTGTTGACCAGCTTGGTTTTCATGCGTTCTGCCATAGACCAGCCCACGACTTGCCGTGAATAGAGGTCTATCACCACCGCGGTGTATTTTTGTTTGGCTTGGCTTGTCATATAAACACTCTCAGGTCTTTTCATCAATTTTATAGAAAAGTGTCCTAGCAGATATGTTCTGGAAGAAATATGGTGATGCCCAAGATTCAGAGTCAAGAATTGAGATCATAAGCACTGGAATTAAATTGCCAATAAATGTTAAAAGCAACATAAGTTTTGAATTTAAGAATAAACGATAGGTTAGGTAGATGGTCAAACGATAGAGTCGTTTGACTATCTTACGACAGGACGTTTAGCCACTAGATTTCATGGACAGCACATAACAAGCGGCAGTTTTTCTTAACCCTATGGTATAATTAAACGATATAGTAAATAATTGTACTGCCCTCTGCGAGCGGCACATCGCTATCTCCCCTCATTAGCTACAAACGCAGAACCCTTAAGCGTCTTTTCTTAATAAAGATTCTGACGCACGTTAACACCCCCTTTTTATTCTGAGCTGCATCACAGCGCAGTCATTCATTGAGATTTTATACCCCATGCCATTTACCAAACTCGGATTATCCGATCCTCTGTTACGCGCTATTGCTGAAGCAGGTTATACCACTCCATCCCCTATACAATTACAAGCCATTCCAGCCGTGTTAAACGGTCATGATTTACTTGCTGCCGCACAAACAGGCACGGGTAAAACCGCTGGTTTCGCTTTGCCTATTTTGCATCGCTTATCACAAAAAGCTTACGGTGCGAATCGTCCAATTCGTGTGTTGATTTTAACGCCAACGCGTGAACTTGCCGCGCAAGTTGCTGAATCTGTCAGTAAATACGGTGAGCATTTACATCCACGCTTAAAAACCGAAGTGGTGTTTGGCGGGGTGAAAATTAATCCGCAAATGATGCGTTTACGCGGCGGTGTCGATGTTCTCGTTGCTACACCTGGTCGTTTGTTAGATTTAGTGAATCAAAATGCCGTTAAGCTGGATAAAGTAGAAACGCTGGTATTGGACGAAGCCGACCGTATGCTAGACATGGGTTTTATTCGTGATATACGCAAAATTATTGCTTTGCTACCGAAAAAACGCCAAAACCTATTATTCTCTGCGACTTTTTCCGAAGATATACGCCAACTGACCACAGGATTATTAGTTAATCCGATAAAAATCGAAGTTGCGCCGCGTAATACCGCCGCCGAAACTGTCGAACAAATTGCTTATTTGTGTAACAAAGCTAATAAAGCGGATTTACTGTGCCATCTGGTAAAAACCAAAGATTGGCAACAAGTATTGGTGTTTACCAGCACTAAACACGGCGCGAATCGTCTCACCGAAAAACTAAACAAGCTGGATATAAAAGCTGCCGCCATTCATGGAAATAAAAGCCAAGGTGCGAGAACCAGTGCATTATCTAGCTTTAAAGCGGGTGAAATCCGTGTATTAGTGGCGACGGATGTTGCCGCTCGTGGCATTGATATTAATCTACTGCCGCACGTCGTGAATTATGAACTGCCCCGCGCCCCTGCGGATTATGTGCATAGAATTGGTCGAACGGGCAGGGCAGGGGAAGAGGGGCAAGCTGTGTCGCTGGTGTCTCATGACGAAGTCGGTGCATTGAAGCTAATTGAAAAGCTGATTAACACACCGATTAAACGCGAACAAATTGTAGGTTTTGAACCTGCTGATGTTGCGCCACCTATGCCTCCTGAACCACCTCGCGCCCCTCGTCCTCCACGCAGAAATACCAGCCAACCGCCGCGTAAAACGACAGGTAATAGAACGACTGGCAATCGCACTTAACTACCCAAGCCCACTGTTTTGCACGGTGGGCTTGTTTTTCTTTCAACGCACCACGCGTCCTACCATGGGTTATGAATACCAATTATCGAACGATGATATTCATAGCAAATATGACTTATAAAAATAATCATTTAAAATCAATCTATTAATAGATTCCGAAAAAATCAATAGCTTGAAACACACATTCAAACTTGACAAAAATTTCTCATCGTAGACACTACAGTGGTTTTCATAAACTAAGAGACTACCTTCTTTGAACGATATGCCCCTTAGTATGCTCTTTAGCATACTTGCACTGATGCTTATTTTGTCCGCTTTTTTTTCTGGGTCAGAAACAGCTTTAATGACACTAAACCGTTACCGTTTGAGGCACTTAGTCAAGCTAAAACACGCAGGTGCGATAAAAGCACATCGATTATTGCAACGCCCTGACAGACTACTTGGCTTGATTTTATTGGGCAATCAATTTGCCAATATCTTTGCTGCCTCGGTAACAACTGTTATCGCCATTCGTCTTTATCCTGAGGAAGAATCTAGCATTGCTATTGGTGCTGGGATTCTGACCATTGCAATGCTGATTTTTTCGGAAGTCACGCCTAAAACCTTAGCCGCTATAAAGCCTGAATTGCTGGCATTTCCTGCCGCTTGGATTTATACAGGCTTGCTAAAAGTTTTTTATCCGATTGTCGGGTTTGTTAATTTATTTGTTAATTTGTTATTGCGCTTAGGTGGCATTGACGTTAAAGAAAACGGCCATGACACTCAGTTGAGTAAAGACGAACTAAAAAGCATCATTACTGAAGCAGAAAGTTTGATGCCTATACGCTATCAAAAAATGTTATTAGGCATACTTGATTTGGAATCGGCAACCGTTGAAGACATTATGACTCCGCGTAATGAGATTGTCGGTATCGATTTAGAACAGCCCATTGAATACATTGTTACGCAAATAAAAACCAGCCCACACACCCAATTAGCTGTTTACAAAAAAAATATCGACCGTATCGTTGGTTTTTTACATTTACGAAAAGTGCTGATGTTAATTAATCAGGACAATTTTGATAAACATACCATTATGGGATTATTGTCAAAACCTGTCTTTATTCCTGAAAGCACCCCTGTACATACTCAAATGTTGAACTTTAAAACCGAAAAAAGTCACATCGGTTTAGTCGTTGATGAATATGGTGATGTTCAAGGTTTGGTCACGCTGGATGATTTGTTGCAAGAAATTGTCGGCGAATTACTCACTGATGACAATACCGCAAGAAAACAAAGTGATGGTAGTTATCTGGTAGATGCTAATATTACGGTGCGAGAATTAAATCGTGTTACGCAGTGGTCTTTACCAACGGAAGGACCTAAAACCTTAAATGGCTTGATTATCGAGTTTATGGAAACTATTCCCGAACCAGGTACGAGTATTAAGCTACATGGACATCCGTTAGAAATTATCAAGCGTGATGAAAATACGGTTAAGTTGGTTAAGTTTCTACCCAAAAAATAATTGCATTTTTTCAATATAGCTAAAAAATACCAGCTATAATTGACCAATCACACTATGGATTTTTATTAACTGTTGTAATGGCAAAACTCACTGTTTATTTTAAAAATAATGTTGTCCGTTCATATCCGCTTTCGTTTGAAGTGGGCAAGGTGAATATTGGACGCGATGACAGCAATGATTTAGTGATAGATAATCCTGATTTTGCTGCCGCCCATGCGGTTGTTATGGTGCGAGGTAATGCCGCTATGGTTAGACAATTGAATAGTGATTTTCCGTTAGTTCTCAATGGAAAAAACACTCAAGAAGCAACGCTCAAGGAGGGTGATGCAATCACTATTGGGAAACATAAAATTGTCTATACAGATGATGACAATGTCGAACAAGCTGCCATACTAGCCGCTGATCGTAAAACGAAGGAAAACTACCTTGCCCACGTTGCGAATTATCAAATTATCAGCGGTGTTAATATTGGCAAAATATTTCATCTGAAAATTTCCATGACCATGATTGGTGAGCCAGGTAGCGGTATTGTGGTTATTTCAAAAAGAAAAGACGGTTATTTTGCTTCCGTCTTAGAACACACGGGTGTAATCACTCTAAATAATGAGCCTTTAGCCAATAATATGCTCAAATTGAATCATCATGATGTACTGGTTGTGGGTGGTATGACTGTACAGTTTTTCTTACGCTAATCACCTACTCCATAAGCAGTGAATGCTTTATAAACTCTGCAATAATATTCTGAGTGTTTCCGTTACAAATTTTCACTGTATTTCTGCATCAAGCACTAAAAAAATTCTGACTACTGCGATAGGTTTATGTACACTATCACTGAGATTTCGCGTGTAAGAAACTCGATTGCTATGTTTAAAATCTCCATATAAACAAAAATAAGAGGGATAGTCCTATGAATAAATCAAAATTAGTAGTGTTGCTTTTTGTTACCTTCAATATGAGTGCTGCCAATGCTGTGGATCACAGTGCGCATGGCGGCGGTAGCAGTGGAAGTAGTAGTCCGATTACTTGTGAAAAACCGCATTTATCTAAATTTTTACCCGTTAAGCTCGCTCTGGTCGCACCAAACTCTGAATTTTCTTTTAGAGTAACTAATATTTCCAATCCTGATCAAATTACCGCCACGGTAAAAAATATCCCTGTGGAAATTGTTGCCGATTTCAAAGACCCCTTTTATGCAGTTACTGCCAAATTACCCGATTCGTTACGCAATACGGTGGCGCGAATTAATATTAAAGTCAGCGGTAAATCTTCCCATTGCGAAGCGGAAGATGGCTGGCTAGTAAAAATATCCGAATAACTGTGAGTAGCCTCTAGTAAAAAATATGCTCAGTTATCGACATTCGTTTCATGCAGGAAATTTTGCCGATGTATTAAAACACATCGTATTAATACAGATACTTGAGTATTTCGGCAAAAAAGATCAAGCGTTTTGTTATATTGATACTCATGCGGGTGCTGGTGATTACCTGCTGAATAGCGGTTACGCACTAAAAAATAGCGAGTTTGCGGGAGGTATCGGTAAATTATGGCAATGTTCTGATTTGCCCGATGCGGTGGTTAGTTATATACAGCTCATCAAGCAAGCAAATAGCAATGACAAAATGACACGCTATCTGGGGTCGCCGCTCATCGCTCAACAGTTACTACGCAGCCAAGACCGTTTGTTTTTGTACGAGCTACATTCAACAGAGGTTGATTTATTAAGCACGGCGATAGGCAGAGACAAGCGTGTCAAAATCTTTCATGCAGATGGCTTGAAAAATAGTCTAGGATTATTGCCACCGCCTGAACGTCGTGGCTTAGTATTGATTGATCCAAGTTATGAATTAAAAACCGACTACATTGATGTACCGAATGCCCTGTGTGCCATGCACAAACGCTTTACGACAGGGACTTACGCACTTTGGTATCCTGTGGTGGATCGTAGCCGCAATAAGGCACTAGAAAAGGCTATAAAAGCGAGTGGTATTAAAAATGTACAATTATTTGAACTGGGGCTTGTCGCTGATACCAAAGAACACGGTATGACTGCTAGTGGACTAATTATTGTTAATCCACCGTGGACGCTGACCACTCAAATGCAACACATTTTGCCTTGGTTGGTTGACGTGTTAGGCAATCATGGCGCAAGTTTTTATCGTATAGAAACGTTGGTTGAAGAATAATATTGCTCGAAACGCACAGGCAGCTATCCTGAAAATCTCATGGTAACTATTTGAAGTTACTTATCCGCCTAGCCATAAACGAAAGAGTGCCGTAACGAAAGTGTCAATACACACAAGGTAGAAACCATGATACCGATTAGAGATACCGCACCGTGTTATAAAAAACCTTGGATTACTTGGGGCTTGATTGTGCTGTGTACCAGCATTTTTATAGTCATGAAATTAATGCCCTTCGAGCTAAGTTCTCGACTGATTGCTCAGTATGGAATGATCCCTCTGCGCTATGCCGATCCACAATGGGCAATGACTGCTGAGCTGCCTTTTGATTATTATTTATCAGTGGTAAGCAATTTATTTTTACACGCCAGTTGGAGTCATCTTATTGTAAATATGTGGTTTTTGTGGATTTTTGCCGATAATGTCGAAGATCGCATGGGACGATTACCGTTTTTAGTTTTTTATTTACTATGCGGTATTTTTGCAAGTCTTTTGCAATGGTATTTTGACCCGATTCTTGATATTCCTGTTGTAGGCGCATCGGGTGCTATCGCTGGCGTATTGGCAGCTTATTTCTTTCTTTATCCCTTTGAGCGCGTGATACTTTGGATGCCGCTGTTATTTTTCTTACCAATTGTTATTCATGTGCCTGCCATTGCTTTTTTAGGTCTGTGGGTTATTATGCAATTACACGATGCTACCACGTCAATCGTGATCAAAGATACCATGGTTGACGTTGCTTGGTGGGCGCATTTAGGTGGTTTTATTGCAGGCTCACTTCTGTATCGCCTATTTGTTAAAAAACAGCCAATTGAATAAATTACAGTATTTTTAGCCTGTTAAGGTATAATTTGCTTCCTCAAAAATAGGTTTTTGACAAAAATAACCCAGTCAGTCACAGGTGGACGGACTAAAAGACTTCTTAAAGTTATCAGGATCAAAAGTAATATGAAAAAAGTTAATATTGTGTTGGCAAGGCTGCTTCAGTTTGTCGTTTTTGTAGTTTCTACCTTTACGGTTATCGTCTATTTTGGTGCGATGGTGTTATTACCACTGGATGCCATTGTCTTACTGATAAAATTATTGGGAGTCTTTGGTCTACACGGCTTTATCGGTGCAATGATAGCAATTCCAGCGGTAGGCTATTTATGTTTAATGGTTTATAAAATGCCTGAACTTTGCAAGCTGGTTATTGATACGGGTATCGAGCTGATTAAAACGGGTAAGGCAAAAGTTGAAGCATTTAATGAAATTGTCAACGCGCTACCACAAAACTGATTGTTTTTCGCTGATAAGCCACGGTACTCACTTTATTGATTGTTAGCCGTAGGATGGGTAGAGGTGATAGCCGACACCCATCATCAAAACCGCCCCATTGCGTTTTACCCTCCTACTGCACTTCATCGCTTAACTACCATTAAGGAAATTCCATGCGCGTCTTTATGCTGTCGATGTTACTACTTTTTACTACCACACTCTCTTTTGCAACGGAAAACAAAATGTCTGATACACAAACCAAAGTTAAATTAACCACCTCATTAGGTGACATCGTTATTCAATTAAATAGCGAAAAAGCTCCGATTTCAGCAGCCAATTTTTTAAGTTATGTCACCGAAGGTTTTTATAGCGGTACAATTTTTCACCGTATTATTCCTGATTTTATGGCACAAGGCGGTGGTTTTGATACCAGTTTTAATCAAAAATCCGTCCACGCACCCATCAAAAATGAAGCCGATAATGGGCTAAAAAATACCCGTGGTACTTTGGCAATGGCGCGTACTGGCGTGGTTGATTCTGCTACTGCACAATTTTTCATCAACCTCAAAGACAATACATTTTTAAACCACACAGCTAAAAATGCCAGTGGTTGGGGCTATGCCGTATTTGGTGAAGTCATTGAAGGTATGGATGTGGTTGATAAAATGGCGACTCAAGCAACAGGAAATCGTGGCGCATATCAGGATGTACCTAAAACCGACATCGTGATTGAAAAAGCCGAAGTGCTGAAATAAAGTCGTAGGTTGGGATGAGGTACGAATCCCAACAAATAGCCAAACGGGATAAATGTTGGGGTTCGATTAAGGCTTACCCCAACGTACGCAGTTATACGATATTTTGACCCGCCATTGCTTTTTTTACTAGTACACCGACCTCTGTAGAGCTTAGATGACCGAACCTTTTATAGAACAAAATCGTGCTTTCTGATGCCTTAGAAGGATTATTCACACCAGCAACAGATTTGTAGTTACACACCTTCGCGCTGATGTTACCAACATCTAGGTTAGATGAGAGTGACATTTTTCGACAAAGTTCGATTTGCTTACCGCGACGAAAGCCCGCCTCTTTTAGCTTCAAAAATATCTCAAGACATCTTAATTCGTTTAAATCATTCCACTCAGATGATTCGTGATATGACATATTCACCTCAAACTAATTGCGTATAACATTAATTAAACATCCTAACGCGATAAGGTGCGCTAATCATAGTGCTATAGGATGTGCTGACAAAGGAAGCGCATCGTTCACGATTGATGGGCTTCGTACCTCAGCCCATCCTATTGCTATTGCACTTTGTTAGATTCATTACCGCATGAAAATTCTTTGCTCAAAGCCTCAATTACTAAATTCTTTCCTGCTTCGTGCCACTTCGCAGGGTTGTCTTTCAAATACTTGATAACAATCTCCGCTGCCTGACTCATTTTCACCTCTGAATCAACGCAAAAGTAGACTCCATTATAGGCATCCTGAACACCCGTAATGTAACCGCGAATCATAATATTGCTTTCGTGGTATTTGTTATTCCATGAATCCATTATGTCATTCCCAGAAAAATAATCCGCATATGTAAGTGTTGGTAAAAATAAAGCCATCAATAGCGCGTAAACTTTGATTTTCATACAGTAAGATTTTATTGAATCTAACGCTAACTTAGACACCCTAAATAGACGTAAAACATTGCGTCATCCGTTTATCTAACCGCGATTAATATTAAAAAATGATTTTAAAATCATTTCGTTAGTTGATTTTATTACGTCATACAATTCATGCGTTCAATTGTTTGGTGACTCAATAAAAACCGCATTGAGCGTATCATAGGATTATAAAAATTACCACGCTTTACCCCCATCACATACCGCTTAGACTCCGCCCCCACGACTTCTTTAACTAGCTTAGGCACAAGATAACGCGATAAGATGCGCTAAATAGGATGTACTGAGGTACGAAGCGCATCATTCGCGTGGCAATTGTTGATTTCGATTGATGCGCCTCCTATCGTGCTGAAGCGTCAACCGAGGTATTCCAAATAATCTATTTATGAACCAAGAAACCCTGTTCATCTCCGACCTACACCTGTCACTAGAAAAACCTGAAATTACCCGCCGTTTTCTTGATTTTCTAACCAATCGCGCCACCAAAGCCAAAGCAATTTACATTCTCGGCGATTTATTCGACACATGGATAGGCGATGATGACTTCATGCCGCCCAATAACAAAGTGCGGCAACAGCTCAAACAGCTGACCGATTCAGGCGTTCAGGTTTTTCTCCAACAAGGCAACCGTGATTTTTTACTGGGTACACGCTTTGCTCAAGACACAGGCGTGACTTTATTAGACGAATACGCAGTGATTGATTTATACGGTACACCGACACTGTTAACCCACGGTGATTTACTGTGTACTGACGACCTGCCTTATCAAGCATTTCGCGTTAAATCACACACACTGGAAATTGAATGCAAATAACATCACGCCATTTTTTTGACTGTGTGCGGTAAGTGGTAAGTTCTGACAGGGTAATATTTTGTTCAACCCTATCGCGGTACAAAATCTCGGCAACTTGTATGGGTTTGTAAAGATGAACTCGTGCCTTATCAATGACTTTATCTAACGCTTTTTTGGCTGTTGTCATGCTCATTTTAGACTTCGCATAAGGTGAATTGCATAGGGGGACGTATGGCTATTTTTTGCAGTTGCAATGTTTTCATCATTTCCCCCGCTATCGCCTTAATCACAGGTACAGATACCGAATTACCTGCCACTTTACGCACCCCTGAATAGGGTATGGTGATTTTGAAATCATCTGGAAAACCTTGCAAGCGTAGCATTTCTCTATCCGTTAAACGTCTAACACCATTGACCACCAGATAGTTATAACTGCCACCCGCTCTTAATGCACATGAATACGGCAAAGCGGAAATATTGCCGCCTATATTTTGATGCCATATTGATGGCACAGGTGGCGTGCCTTTTACAGCATTCAGACGATTTTGTTTGATGGTATCCGATAGAAAATAACTTTGTGGTATTTCGCTGTCATCTTGGAGAATAGACGTTAGTGGTTGGTAATAACCTAATGACATGGGAAAGTTGAAATGTAGCGGGGCTAAAAAACCAACTAAATAAATGCGTTCGCGTTTCTGCGGTAAACCAAAATCTAAAGAATTAAATACTTTGGTGTAAACCTTATAGCCCAGTGCTTTTAACTTTTCTACTATCACTGCAAACGTTTGACCGTTATTGTGCGTAGTTAATCGTTTTACATTTTCCAGCAAAAAAGCACGCGGTTTTTTGGCTTTGAGTATGGCTTCAATATTAAAAAATAATGTGCCTCTGGTGTCAGCAAAACCTAAACCTTTACCCGCAATGCTAAATGGCTGACAAGGAAAACCTGCCAATAAAATATCGTGGTCTGGAATATCATAAGGGTCGATAAGATTAATATCACCATGCGGTTTTTCATTAAAGTTGGCTTCATACATAGCTTGGGCATCTTTGTCCCACTCGGAAGAAAATACGTTTTGACAGCCGTAAGCTTCAAAGCCAAGGCGAATACCGCCAATGCCTGCAAATAAATCAATGGTTTTATACATTTTTTAATGGTGTTTAATAAATTTTGTAGTCTTCATTCTAGCATTCATTACTACAGATGATTTTGAATATAGTGTATATGAGATGAACATCGACCGTATTCATATTGCCCAGTTCAGTATCTTTTGATATTGGCTGGTAAAGTCTTAGGCGCGTTGAACCCTGTCACGCGCTTTAAGTTGTAGTCGCGCATGACTTTCATTAAGCCGATGTAAGCGACAAAGGTTTGGGCTACTGGAAGTTAAAATACCGCTACCCTCCACGCAAACTGGGCATGGTTTGTTAGTGCCGTATCATTAAAAATCGAAAGAAGTCAAAAAACAGGTTTTTTGACTCCTTGGCTAGCTTTTATTCAATACTAATATTCTTTAAGGCATCAAACGGCACAGTGCGAAGTTCATTAAACGCTTCTCCATCCTGCTCAATAAACAAGGCGGCAATGCCCGCTTTATTTGCTGCTTCAATGCCTCTGGTTTTACCTAAACATAATAAAGCGGTAGACCACGCATCGGCTTGGGTTGGATTATCATGCAATACTGTGACGGACACGATATTGTGATCGACAGGGCTACCTGTTTTAGCATCCAGAATATGACTATAGCGTTTGCCGTTTAAATCAAAATAATGTCGATACGTTCCAGAGGTCATTACTGCCAGCGGTTCACTACGATTAATGGTCACAATTTTCTGCATGGTGCGTTCGCTGGATAAAGGTTTTTCTAGCGCGACCCGCCACGCTGTTCCTTCTGGCTTTTTGCCACGCGTTTGTAATTCACCGCCGATTTCGACCAGATAATTTTCGATACCTTGTTGTTCTAACAACGCGACCATCCGTGAAACGCTATAACCTTGCGCAATAGACGACAGATCTATGCGTAATTGGGGATTGAGTTTTTGAATATGGGTAGCATCGACTATTTTAATCTGCGCAAAACCCACTTGTTTTAACGCAGCTTGTAGACTTGCAGCATCAGGCGGGGTTAATTTATCACCATTAAAGCCCCATAAATCAAACAAGGGTTTAATCGTTAAATCATAACAACCTTCGCTGGCAATACTGACTACCCGCGCTTGCTCAATCAAACCGATAATTTCTTCACTCAGAACAAGCGGTTCACTGCTGACTGTGGCATTGAGTTGTTCAATGACTGAATCTTTACGGTAATTGGATAGCTGCATATCGAGACGAGTAAATTCTGTCTCAACGAGTTGTTTAATACTGGCAGTATCAACTGCTTGAGGCGACCAAAAACTTATATGATAGGTTGTGCCTTGCGCATCACCGCTAATTTTTTGTATTTCAGGCGATTGAGAACAGCCTAAAAAAGTGAATGTCATTGCCAAAACAGCTAGCAGTTTATAAATATGTGTCGTCATTAATCTATCAGTGCCTAAGTTAAAATAGGCATTATATCAAGCACACTGGCTATTCAACTGAGCAATATTTGAGCGACATGAATATATTGTTAAGCACTTAGCAACCACCCCGCTACCTTGTTAAAATAAAGGATAGTCTATTGAAAATAAATCCCTTACAAATTTATATAGCATAAGCTTTTAGCTTACTATAAACTTGTTTTCGAGCAGATTTGCTTAAGATAATTATAAAAACATAATAATAACACTGGAGATAACTTATGAGTGAAGTACAAGACACAACCGCAGCCACTTCTTTATTTGACCAACTCGGCGGCGCGGCTGCCGTTGATGCAGCGGTAGATATTTTCTATCGCAAAGTATTATCAGATTACCGTATCAATCGGTTTTTTGATCACAGTGACATGGAAGCGCAAGCGGCTAAGCAAAAAGCATTTTTAACAATGGCATTTGGTGGCCCGAACAATTATACAGGGAAAGATATGCGCACTACCCATGCCAAATTTGTCAAAATGGGCTTAAACGCGAGCCATTTTGACATCGTTATGGAACATTTAACTGCCACCTTGGCAGAACTGAGTGTACCACCTGCACTGATTGCCCAAGTAGCAGCGATTGCTGAAAGCACCCGCACTGATATATTGGGCAAATAAACACGGCTCGGTGGAGGAAATCATGTCAAAACTAACCCTAAATGGAGCGACATTTACCAGTCAACCTAATGAAACGGTATTGGATACGCTATTGAGAGAAAACATCCAAATACCCAATGGTTGTCGCCAAGGTATTTGCCAATCCTGTTTAATGCGTAGTGTTGACGTACCTCCACCAGTTTCCGCGCAAGTCGGTCTTAATCAGACACAACAAAAACAAAACTATTTTCACGCGTGCGTTTGTTATCCTGAGCAAGACATGATGCTTGCCTTACTCGAATCCGAGCAAACTATTTTCATCACTGCCCGCGTGATTCAAAAGCAGTTATTAACTGTCGATATTGTGCGCGTAGTTGTTGAATGCGACACCGAGCTTACTTTTTTCGCAGGTCAATTTGTCAATTTATTGCGCGATGACGGCTTAACACGCAGTTATTCAATCGCCAATCGTCCACAAGCGGACAATCGATTAGAATTTCATATTCGCCGCCTGCCTAATGGTCAATTTAGCAATTGGGTTCATGATGAGCTGGTAGTAGGTAGCACGTTAACCCTTTCAGAACCTAAGGGCAGTTGTCATTATTTGTCTGGCAGTGAAGCACAACCTTTGCTATTAATTGGCACAGGCAGCGGATTAGCTCCACTGTGTGGGATTATTTCTGACGCACTAGAACAAAGTCATTCGGGCGACATTCATTTATTTCATGGTAGCAGCCATCATAAAGGCTTATATTTAGTCGATGAAATGCGCGAACTCGCCACAAAACACACTAATTTTTATTACACCCCCTGTCTTTCAGGCGACAACGTAATCGCTGACACTGTGCAAGGTCGCGCTCATGATGTGGCGTTATCCACCATTGAAAACTTAAAAGGCTGGCGTGTTTATTTATGCGGACACCCCGATATGGTCAACCACAGCAAGCGGTTGGCGTATTTAAAAGGCGCGTCAATCAAGGATATTTATGCCGATGCGTTTCATGTTATTTCACCAGACACAAAGTAACCGCGTCATATACTTTTAATTCCCTTAATAATAAAGCGTAGCTTTAAATATTAGTTAATGAGGAGACGAATAATGGGATTGTTTAAAAAAACACCACCAAAAGAGCCGTTGAAAAACACAAAAAAAACTAAAACTGAAACAACCAGTTTTTTCTTCTTTTGGAAAAAAAATAAACCACCAACCGCTGTTGTTTCTGAAGAAATCTTAGTGGAAACACCTGTATCTACACAAAGTGCCTCGCCAGAAAATAATAATACAGAACAATCAACCACTAAAAAAAGTGGTCGTTTCGCGTCGTTAAAAACTAAATCCGCCTCCGCTACCGTCATTAACGACGCGTTAAATTACGTCCCACCTAAAAAAACACCCAGTATCCTACCTGGTTCAGAAGGCGAACACGAATTACAAGAAAAATTTGCCGCTAAACCGCGAGCAATGAATTTTTATAACAAACAGGTATTAAATTTTCTCGCGCCTGAAATGCAAAAATTTATCGAAAAACAAGAATTTTTATTTGTTTCTACCTCTGATGCCAAAGGTGAATGTGACTGCACCTCTAAATTAGGTGAAGCAGGTTTTATTCGAGTATTAAATGAAAAACATTTAATGTATCCAGAGTATCGCGGCAATGGGGTTTATGCGAGTTTAGGTAATATCAGCGAAAACCCCCATATTGCTATGCTCATTATTGATTTTTATAAAGATACTATTGGTTTACACGTTAATGGAAAAGCCAGAATTATCGAAAATGAAGCATTATTACAATTCAAAGATAATATGCCTGCTTCAGTGATTGCAGAAATTACTAAAGAAGGTCATAAAAAACCCGAACGCTGGGTTATTGTGGAAGTAGAAGAAGCTTATGTGCAATGCTCTAAACATATTCCCTTATTGAAAAAACTCGACAAGCGTGTTGATTGGGGAACAGACAGTGAAGTCGAGAAAAAAGTTGATTATTTTCAACTACAAGATATTCCTTTATATGACCGACTGGGCGGCGATAAAGCCATAGAAATCGTTGTTGATCATTTTTATCGTAAAGTATTAAAAGATGAATTTGTCGCGCCATTTTTTGAAGATGTTGATATGGATGCCCAACGGCAAAAACAAAAAGGCTTTTTAGCAATGGCGTTTGGTGGACCTTATCATTATACGGGGAAAGATCTGCGTACCACACATGAACGACTGGTCAAAGAAATGGGATTATCAGATAAGCATTTTGATCATATTGTAGGGATATTAAAAGAGACGTTTCAAGAATTAAATATACATGAAAAAGAAATTAATCAAGTGCTTGAATTATTAGCAACCACGCGTGATGATATATTGTGCCGTTAAATTGCAAAACTGATAGTAAGGAATTTGATTATGACTTCTAAAGCAAAAAGATTAACAGTAAGTGGTAAATCTTATAGCTGTGAACCTAATGAAACGGTATTAGATGCTTTATTACGCCAAAAAGTACCCGTTCCTTATGCGTGTCGGCAACAAATTTGCAAAAGTTGCATTATGCGCTCACTCAATGCGCCACCACCGATTGAAGCGCAAAAAACCTTAAGAGATACCTTAAAATCTAAGAATTATTTTCTCGCTTGTGCCTGTATTCCTGAGCGAGATATGGAACTTGCCCTGCCAGAATCGTTAAGTGTCCAAGTAACTGCACAAGTCAACAGTATCGATTATCTGAATGAAGATATTATCGCCATTTTATTGCAATGTGCAAGTCAGGTGAATTACACCGCTGGGCAGAGTATTATGTTAATGAATCACGATAATATTGGAAAGAACTATTATATTACTTCACCCACCAGTTTAAAAGAAAGTGGATTAATTGAAGTACATATTCCTCTGGTAAAAGACGGGTATTTTAGTGAATGGGTAAAAAGTGAATTAAAAGAAGGCGACACCGTTTCTATTTCTTGTCCAATAGGGCAAAGTTTTTATGTACCTAGTGATATGAGTCAGCCCTTATTATTAATAGGGTTTGATTTAGGTTTATCGCCTTTAATTGGTATTATGCAGGATGCACTAGAAAACGGGCATACTGCACCTATTTATTTATTTCATAGTGTACACAAAAAAAGCCAACTTTATTTGGCAGACGATTTGCGTGAAATAACAGAATATCACCCCAATTTTCATTATGTGCCTTGTATAGAAAATGAGCCTATTGTTGATAAAGGGTTTTATCAAGGACAAGCCCATAAAGTGGCTCTGAAAATGATGCCTGATCTGACTGAGTGGCGAGCTTTTATTTGTGGTCAATCGGAGATTGTTAAAATTAGCCAAAAAGAAATTTATCTAGCAGGCGTGACAACAAAAAATATTTACTCGATATTTATGCCTTAGATAGAATTTTACATTTTAATTAAATCAGGAAATTGATATGTCGAGGAAAAAGAAAAATAATAACAGCGGCAATAGTAACAGTAATTGGGCTGAGAAACTTTTTGATGAAAAAATACCAACAAAAACAACATTAGCAGATGACTTAATTGCAAAAAAAAAGGCTATTACGCCTTCGGGTAGCGCGTTTTGGATTGACCAATTATTTGAGGGTAAAACACCTGTTCAAAACACCACACAACATAAATTACAAGTAATAAAAAATGGTGTTGTTGTTTATGAATTAAACTTAAATGAAGCCAAAGCGGAAATAACTTTAGGACGGCATCCCGACACTGATATTCAATTAGAAGGCGCGAGAATCTCAATGTTTCATGTTGCTATCGTCAGGAAAGGTGAAGACGACTATTTTATTTTAGACTTAGGCAGTGAAAGCGGTTCTTTTTTAAATGGCAATCAGTTATTGGTAAAAGAAGCGACACATTTACGCGATGGTTATATTATCGAATTACCCAATTTTTATTTAAAATTTATTTTGCCTAATACGCCTGCACTGGAAGCTGAACGTGAAACGATTAAAAATCTAACTGATATTACCTTGCGCAGTATTGAAAAACCTAAATCTTGCCCGTTAATGTCACATTTAATTGAAGATAGAGATAATGTGACAATTTGGTCTAAAGGCACAACAGTTTTACGCGTCGCTGATATTGTTGATGAAACTTACGATACCAAAACTTTCCGTTTAATTTCTAATGAAAAACCTATTTTATTTTCTTATCAGCCTGGACAATTTATTACTTTTCTATTAACTATTAATGGCGAACAAGTACAGCGTTCTTACAGTATGTCTTCGTCGCCTTCGCGTCCACATACTTTAGAATTAACAGTTAAGCGTGTGCCAGATGGCTTAGTTTCAAATTGGTTATGCGATACGGTTAGAGTAGGCGATAAACTCAAGGTAAAAGGTCCTTCTGGAAAATTTACTTGTTTTAATTATCCTTCTAATAAAATCATGTTTCTTGCGGCAGGCAGTGGTATTACCCCTATCATGTCAATGGCACGGTGGATAACAGATACTGCCACCGACATTGATGCGAAATTCATTGCGACTTTTAAAACCCCGTCAGAAATTATTTTTCGCAAAGAATTAGAATTAATGTCAGCACGGCATAGCAATTTTAGAATCGCACTCAGCGTGACTGCACGTTGGCACAGCACCGAATTTTGGACTGGCTTTACTGGCAGAATTAATCAACAAATGATAGACATTGTTGCGCCAGATTTTCGCGAGCGACATATTTTTATGTGCGGTCCCGATGCTTTTATGGAAGAAATGAAAGCTATGCTGATAAAAATGGATTTTCCGATGGCAAATTTACACTCAGAAAGTTTCGGTGTGGGTCGAGTAGCAGCAGGTGTGGACACACAGGCAGATACTGAAGGTCAATATCAAATTAAATTCACCAAATCAGGCATAGAGATTAAAACCAATGGTAAAAAATCGCTTTTGGATTTAGCAGAAGCCCATGGTATTGAGCTTGATTATAGTTGTCGTGCGGGTTATTGTGGTGATTGCAAAGTAAAAGCAAAAGGTAATGTAAAAATGCCTGCGGGTGCAGAAATTAGTGACAGTGAAAAAGCGGAAGGCTTTGTTTATACTTGTTGTGGTTTCCCGCAAGGTGATATCGAAGTTGATGCGTAACTGGATTAAATTTGTTTGAGCATGACTGCCAGTCCTTTAAAGGACTGGCAGTCATTACCACTTCCCACTCTCAGAACCTAAAGGCAGTTGGCATTATTTATCTGGCGGTGAACAGCTCTCCCATTATTGTTATAATCATCAGCATCTGACAAATATACCGATTGATTGTTCAGCTACGACTGATTCAGCGGCATTCTTTTAATGCTCACACCAATGCTTAAATTTCACACTAAACACCGAGGACTCTCGTGAACAACCTTGCTTACAACCACTTACTGCCCCTCTCTTTAGTGTTGCTGATGACTGGATGCGCCAGCGATCCTATCGACTATCAGGGTAATTATCCTAATAACAGCGGTCAACAGCCTGTGCTTGTGCCGTATCAAAAACCTATTCAACGCCCTGATCTTACTAACAATTATTCGCCCAATAAACTAACAGGTAATTATGCTAATTCACAGGCTGTGCAGAATTTCATTCAGCACATGGTGCAAACACACGGATTTTCAGAAGCATATTTGCTTGGATTGTTTTCAAGAGCGCAACGCCTAGATTATGTGATTCGCTTAGAAAGCCCTGAACCCTCTACCAGTTCTCCTAGACCCTCAGCAGGTAGTTGGACGCGCTACCGCAGTAAGTTTTTGACTGAAGCACACATAGATAATGGTGTTGCCTTTTGGCGTGAACACGCTGCCGCCATTGAAAAAGCCAGCACAACTTACGGCGTTGATCCTGAATATATCGTTGCCATTATTGGCGTAGAAACTTTTTTTGGTAAAAACTTTGGTAAAACGTGTATTTTTGATGCTCTAACCACCTTGTCGTTCGATACATACCGTCGCGCTCCGTATTTTACTCAAGAATTGGAAAATTTTTTGTTAATGACAAAAGAGGAAGGCTATGAGCCACGCGATCCAAAAGGTTCATGGGCTGGTGCAATGGGTTACGGACAATTTATGCCTAGTAGTTTTCGCAAATTGGCCGTTGATTTTGATAATAATGGTCACCGTGATTTGTGGCAAGCTTATGATGCCGTTGGCAGCGTCGCCCATTATTTTTCTGAACACGGTTGGCAGTTAAACGCTGTTGTGACAAGACCTACACAAGCGTCGAATGATCCAGATGTCATTGAACTGGGTGGGGCAATGGGTAGCGAATACTGGCAGGTTTATCCTAATTTTAAAGTCATTAAAAAATACAACAACAGCAATAAATACGCGATGGCAGTGCATCAATTAGCGCAGGCAATTAAACAGCGGTATAACTAAGTAAGTGATAGCCGTGACTGCCAGTCCTTTAAAGAACTGGCAGTTACGGCTTTATTTAATTAAACTCAACAATACACCCGCAGCAACCGCTGAACCTATCACTCCCGCAACATTTGGTCCCATTGCGTGCATCAGTAAAAAATTATGAGGGTTACTTTCCAAGCCAATTTTATTGGCAACTCGTGCTGCCATTGGTACGGCGGAAACACCCGCTGCACCTATCAGGGGATTAATCAGCGTGGTGCTGAAACGGTTCATGATTTTTGCCATAATAACGCCTGCCGCTGTACCAATCGCAAACGCACACGCACCTAAGGCTAAAATACCCAACGTTTTAACTTGTAAAAAAGCCTCGGCACTGAGCTTTGAACCGACTGCTAAGCCTAAGAATATAGTGACGATGTTGATGAGTTCGTTTTGCGCGGTTTGGCTTAGTCGTTCAACCACACCGCACGCATTCATTAAATTACCCAGCGCGAACATACCGATTAAAGGTGTCGCAGACGGTAGTAATAAAATAGATAACAATAACAGCATCAACGGAAACAGGATTTTTTCGGTTTTACTGACTGCGCGTAGTTGCTGCATTTCAATTTTACGTTCAGCCTCGGTGGTCAATGCCCGCATAATCGGCGGTTGAATCAACGGCACTAATGCCATGTAGGAATAAGCGGCGACCGCAATTGCACCGAGCAAATCAGGGGCAAGTTTGGAGGCGACATAAATGGCAGTCGGTCCATCTGCGCCACCAATAATGCCAATAGCAGCAGCATCTTTTAGACTAAATTCCAAACCAGGAATAACGTTAAGTGCTAATGCACCCAACAACGAAGCAAAAATACCAAACTGCGCCGCCGCACCTAGTAACAGGGTTTTGGGATTGGCAATCATAGGGCCAAAATCGGTCATTGCCCCCACGCCCATAAAAATGAGCAAAGGGAAAATCCCCGCTTTAATACCAAAATACAGGTAATGCAGTATTCCACCCTCTTCGGCGATACCTGCAACAGGAATATTGCTGAGTATCGCACCAAAGCCTATTGGCAATAGTAGCAAGGGTTCAAAACCCTTTTTAATCGCCAGAAACAATAACAAAAAGCCGACCAGCATCATGAATGCTTGACCAGCAGTAAAGTTGTAAATCCCTGTGCTTTGCCAGAGTGAAATAAGATTTTCCATGTAGGTTCTCTTTAAAAAGCGTTATAGGGTAATTAACAATTCACCACCAGCCACTGCTCCACCTTCTTTAACGTGGATAGCACTGACTATGCCCGTATATTTAGAACGTATTTCCGTTTCCATTTTCATGGCTTCCATAATGACGACCACATCACCTGATGCGATAATGCTACCGACATTAACTAATACTTTTAAAATATTACCCGCCATTGGTGATTCGATTACCGCGCCTTCACTGGGTGGTGGTTCTATTATGTTAGTAATAGCTTGAATATCCAAAGCGGCATTACCAACACTGACAGCCACATTAAAGTTTCTACCATCAACATTGACAATATAGGTTTCAGTGCCAGAAACAGATACTGGTGCTTGATTATTTACCACAACAGTTTTTGGTGCAGCGACAGCTTGATAGTCTGGCGCGGCTTCAAAGGCATCTGGATTGCCACGATTAGCGATAAATTTCCAACCAACTTGGGCAAACATACCATTAATCAGCGCGTCTTCTTCAATAAATTTAGCGAGTTTTACCCCTTCTGCCTTGGCTTTTTCTTTTACTTCGGCAATTAATCTATTCATCTCAGGGGCGATTAAATCCGCTGGGCGACAAGTAATGGCAAGTGCGCCATTCAATACCCGCGCTTGTAACTCTTCGTTGACAGGTGCGGGTGTTGCGCCATATTCGCCTTTTAATAATCCAGCGGTTTCTTTGGTGATGATTTTATAACGTTCACCGTGTATGACGTTAATCACCGCCTGCGTACCGACAATTTGCGAAGTGGGTGTAACTAAAGGAATAAAACCTAAATCTGCACGCACACGCGGAATTTCCTGTAGCACCTCATCATATTTGTCAGTCGCGCCTTGCTCTTTTAATTGGCTTTCCATGTTAGTTAGCATACCACCAGGAACTTGAGCGATGAGAATGCGACCATCCACACCTTTCATACTGCCCTCAAACTGTGCGTATTTTTTGCGAACATCCCTAAAATAGTGCGCAATTTCTTCCAGTTTCACTAAATCCAAGCCAGTGGTGTATGGTGTACCTTCCAAACTAGCAACAATGGATTCAGTCGCACTATGCCCGTAGGTCATACTCATGGAGGAAATAGCAGTATCGACTTGATCTAAACCTGCTTCAGTCGCTTTGATAATAGTCGCAACACTTAAGCCTGTGGTTGCATGGCAATGTAAATGTATCGGCAATTTAGTGGCTTTCTTTAAACTGCTCACCAATTCAAAGGCTTGGTATGGTTTCAGTAAACCCGCCATATCTTTGATACAAATGGAATGCGCTCCCATGTCTTCGATTTGTCTTGCCAAATCCAGCCATGTGTTGATGGTATGCACTGGGCTAGTGGTATAAGAAATCGTACCTTGAGCATGAGCATCAGTCGCTAACACCGCTTTGACAGCGTGTTCGATATTACGCATATCGTTCATGGCATCAAAAATACGAAACACATCAATACCATTAATCGCACAACGTTCGACGAATTTATCGACAACATCATCTGCATAATGCCGATAACCTAAAATATTTTGCCCACGCAATAACATTTGCTGAGGCGTGTTAGGCATCGCCGCTTTTAATAAACGCAATCTTTCCCACGGATCTTCGCCCAAATAACGAATACAGGCATCAAACGTTGCTCCGCCCCAAGACTCAATAGACCAATAACCGATGGCATCGAGTTTTTCACATATCGGCAACATATCGTCAATGCGCAAACGAGTGGCTAAGATGGATTGATGCGCATCACGCAAGACAACCTCAGTAATTGCTAAGGGCTTTTTTTTATCTTTTGCCATTCTTAATAGTTCTCCAGAAACCCGTCAACAACTTATGTTGACCGTTTATATAGTTAAAAATTATTTATGTTTGTTTCGATATTGATGCACAGCGGCAGTAATCGCAGCAATAACCTGTTTATCAACGCCCCCCGTAGAGACATGGAGGCTTGTTGCAGGTGTATCTGGGAAAAATCGTTGCACCAAAAACGACATTAAATTAATCGCATAGACCAGCATGATCAAAAATAAGAATACGATTGTCATGCCAGCAAACATTAATTCTAATCCGCTACTCATTAGCTCTGTCATATTGCTAAACCCTGTGTTGAAATGCTTGAACGCATTGAAAATCTTGAAACTATGGCTACATTATCCATAAAACCAAGCCGCTAAACAAACTAAAGATAAGTGTTTTTGGCTATCCATTTGCACTGCCAGTCGATGATGCTATCAAATCAAGCGTTTTCTAAGTCAATTCAGTCACTTTTCCAAGCAACAATAGCAATGTCTTTAAAAACTTTGCTTGCTGCCTTGTTTATCGACAGCAGTTATTGTGCCGAATGTCTAACCTCCCTACCCATTAACTCACTGCCATTAATTACCACAATGAAAACATTGAGCAAACTCAATTTGTACCGACGAATGCTAACGGTAAAACATCTTTAAGCAAAGACTGGAATGATAAATGGTTTTGTTTTTCCGTTACACAACCACTATTTTTGGTTATCATCACTACAAATTGCTTTCATCATGTTCTTCTTAGGAAGCGTGGGTAATGAGTAAAACTTGATTATAGCGATATTAATGACTGCCAGTCCTTTAAGGACTGGCAGTCATGCTCAAAAGTAAAAACAACAGATTTGGGGGCATTCAGGAAGTTAGAATAAATATACTCCTCGTTTATTTTGAAACTTGAACAATTTTTATAGCTTATAGTGAATGAAGAAAAGTTACATGGCAGTGAATACCTTTGATATTAGCGTACTTGACTCGCTGACCTCGCATATCGCCGTCTTGAATGCGCAGGGTATTATTGTGGCGGTCAACAAGGCATGGCGACAGTTTGGTGCAGAAAATGGTTTGCCAGAATCCAGTCACAGTCTATTAGGGGCTAATTATCTGGATACCTGCAAAAATGCCGTTAATCAACCTTATGGTGATGAGGCAAACGCCGTTCAGGCTGGTATTGCCTCTGTGTTGGCAAGTGAACAGGAACGGTTTTATTTAGAATACCCGTGCCATTCGCCTAATCAGCAACGCTGGTTTTCTATGCTGGTATTACCCTTGCAAGATTTACGCGGCGGGGTTGTGGTGAGTCACGAAAACATCACCGAACGCAAGCTGGCAGACAAAAAGTTGGCTGAAAGCGAATCCATCATGGCAACCGTTCTGGAAAATGTCAGTGCTTATATTTTTCTCAAGGATACCGAAGGACGTTACACTTACGTCAATAAACACTGTTTGGAATTATGGGATTTACCGATAGAAAAAGTCATTGGAGTCACAAACGAAGATTTATTTGATCCACAATTCGCCGCAACCAGTCGAGAGATTGACCGTCGCGTACTGGTAAATGGCGAATCTATCGTACAGGAAGAAACAGGTACTGCCTTAAAAACGGGTAAAACAGCTAGCTACTGGGCAGTAAAAATTCCTCTTCGTAATGCGGACGGGAGTATTTATGGGCTTTGTGGTATATCAACCGACATCACCAACCGCAAGCAAACAGAAGTCAAGCTACGCGATGAGCAGAAACGCATAACTGCCATTCTCGAAACGGTTGGAGATCCGATATTCGTTAAGAACAATGACCATCGCATCATCCTCGCCAATCGCGCTTTTTTCGATATGTTCGGACTGGATGAAAACGCCGTGATAGGTAATACCCTTGCGGAAAACATCCCAGTAGACGAGATGAATCATTTTATCAAAGTCGATCGGAGAGTTCTCGATACTGGCATACCAGAGCAGTGCGAAGAGACACTGACGGTGAGAGGCACTACGCTAACCATCCTCACAAAGAAGACGCGATTAATCAGTGATTCAGGAGAAAAGTTCCTTGTAGGTGCGATTCACGACATCACTGAGCGCGTCAAGATGGAGCAAGCACTGCTCGCCACTGAAAAAGAGTTTCGTTTGTTGGCGGAATCCATGCCGCAAATTGTCTGGATTACCCGCGCTGATGGCGAGAGCATTTATTTAAATCAACAATGGGTAGATTATACGGGTCTTAGCCTTGAAGAAAGCTATGGGCATAACTGGAGAAACGCTCTTCATCCCGATGATCGGCAGCGTGCGTGGAATGCTTGGCAGATTGCGATAAAGAACAAGAGCAGTTATTCATTTGAATGCCAAATACGCCGAGCGGATGGTGTCTATCGCTGGTGGTTAGATCGTGGTGTACCTGTATGCGATGAGACTGGAAAAGTTTACAAGTGGTTTGGCACTTGTACTGATATTCACGAACTTAAAGAATCTGAAAAATCTCTGCGCATTGCCGCTATTGCTTTTGAATCACAAGAGGCAATGATAATCACAGATGCCATGCAAACCATCCTTAAAGTCAATCAGGCATTCACTCGAATAACTGGATACAGTGCTGAGGACGCGGTAGGCAATACCCCAGCTATGCTTAAATCGTGTAAGCAGGATAAACAATTTTACGACACGATGTGGGAAGCTCTGAATCGAGATAAACTCTGGGCAGGTGAAATATGGAATCAGCGGAAAAATGGTGAACTGTATCCCGAATGGCTAAGCATTTCCGCTGTAACTGATGCTAACGGACAGGTTAGTAATTATATTGGCGTATTCACCGACATCACCGCGAGCAAGAAACTGGAAGAAACGATTCTCCATTTAGCTTTCTATGATCCGCTGACGCATTTGCCGAATCGTCGTTTAATGAGAGATCGACTAAAACAGGCTCTGATTTCTCGCAAATTAAAGAGCCGCTATGGTGCTATTTTTTTTATCGATTTGAATGACTTCAAGACGTTGAACGACACCAAAGGTTATGATAGTGGCGATCTGCTGTTAATTGAAATCTCTAGGCTTCTGCAAGCGGCAGTGCATGAGGATGATACCGTTGCTCGCACAGGGGGCAACGAGTTTGTCGTGCTTGTAGACGCATTGGATACAAGCACTGAATTGGCTGCTACGCAAGCCGAGACTATTGCTAAAAGAATTCTTACCGCGATTAGTCAACCTTTTAATTTACGAGGCTACAAATACCGCTGTTCAGCCAGTATTGGCATTGCTTTATTTCATAGTCATGCAATCAGTGTTGATGAATTGGTCAAACAGGCTGATATGGCAATGCACCAAGCCAAAAAAATCGGAAAAAACAGCATCTGTTTCTTTGACCCTGTGATACAGGAGGCACTGGAATTTCGTGTGCAGTTGGAATTTTGGATGCACAAGGCACTTAACGAACAGTACGAACTATATTACCAGCTACAGGTTGACGATAAAGGTAAGGCAACAGGTGCGGAAGCCCTAATACGTTGGAATCATCCAGAACAGGGGATAATTTCACCTGCGGATTTTATTCCGCTGGCAGAGGAAACAGGCTTAATTTTACCGATTGGACAGTGGGTATTGGAAACGGCTTGTATGCAACTAAAAGCGTGGGAACATAACCAGACTACGCAACATCTGGTACTTGCCGTCAATGTCAGTGCCAAACAGTTCACTCAAAAAGATTTTGTCAAACAGGTGCTGGCAACACTGGAAAAAACGGGAGCTAATCCTAATAAACTGAAATTGGAACTGACTGAAAGTATGTTAGTGACTAATATCGAAGATATTATTGCTAAAATGAATAACCTGAGAATCAAAGGAGTGAAATTCTCACTGGACGATTTCGGCACAGGTTTCTCTTCACTATCTTACTTAAAACGCCTGCCGTTAGATCAATTAAAAATAGATCAATCATTTGTGCATGATGCCCTAACAGACCTCAATGATGCGGCGATTATTAATGCTGTTATCGCACTGGGGCAAAGCCTTGGCATGGAGGTTATTGCGGAAGGCGTGGAAACACAAGGGCAACGAACCTTCCTTGCGGTACAGGGATGCACTCATTATCAAGGTTATTTTTTTAGCCGACCACTGCCATTGAAGGAATTTGAACAATTGCTACATAACTTTTAAGAATTTACAAACATTGACTGTGATCTGACAGCAAAAAGATAAACAACATGAATTCACAAAATACAGCACAACTATCAACATCTGTTGCGTTACGCTTCGATGTGATTGCAGGACTTACAGCAGCGGCAATCGTACTACCTAAGGCAATGGCTTATGCCACTGTTGCGGGTTTGCCCGTATCAGTGGGTCTTTATACCGCTTTTATACCGATGATACTCTACGCACTACTGGGATCATCCAAAGTGCTGAGCGTCAGTTCGACGACTACGCTGGGTATTCTCACAGGTGCGCAGCTTAGCTTAGTGGTGCCTAGTGGTGATCCCGCTCAGTTAATAACGGCACTGGCTACCTTGACCGTCTTAGTTGGTGTACTGTTAATACTCGCCTCACTATTAAGACTGGGGTTTGTTGCCAATTTTATTTCTAGCCCTGTGTTGACTGGCTTTAAAGCGGGCGTAGGACTGGTGATTGTATTCGATCAGCTACCCAAATTATTGGGTGTTCATATCGACAAGCAAGGTTTCTTTTTCGATATACTCTCACTTTTTCATCAGCTTCCCCATACCTCATTCCCTACCTTGGTGGTGGCGGTTATCACCTTGCTGATATTGTTAGGCATGATACGCTTATCGCCACATTCTCCTGCCCCATTGGTAGTCATCAGCGGGGCGATTTTTGCTTCGTGGTTCTGGGGGCTGAATGTTCAAGGTGTTGCGACGGTTGGCTTAATTCCTAAAGGCTTGCCTTCACTAACGCTCCCTACTATTGATTTGGTAAGGCAATTACTACCTGGTGCATTGGGTATTGCTTTGATGAGTTTTACTGAATCCATTGCCGTTGCCAGAGCCTTTGTCAAGAGAGATGAGCCAGTCATTAATGCCAATCGAGAGCTTATCTCCATTGGCATAGCTAATCTAGGCGGCGGATTATTTTCTGCCATGCCCGCAGGGGGTGGCACGTCACAAACGGCGGTCGTCCGTGCTGCGGGTGCTGTTTCGCAAAAGTCATCCTTAGTGACTGCCGTTGTTGCCGCCGCTGTGATGCTATTATTAGCTCCGTTGCTCGCACTCTTACCTTATGCCACGCTGGCAACGGTTATCATCGTCTACTCAGCCAGTTTAATTGAACCCAAGGAATTTATTGCCATTTATAAAATCCGCGCAATGGAATTTCAGTGGGCAGTTATCGCCTGTTTAGGTGTGCTGGTGTTCGGTACGCTACAGGGAATTGTCGTGGCGATTATTGTGTCACTACTCGGACTTTCTCGCCAGACTGCTAATTTGCGGGTATCCGCCATTGGTCGCAAACCTAATACCGATGTACTACGCCCGTTATCACCTGAATACCCTAATGATGAAACTGTTGACGGATTGCTCGTCATACGACCCGAAGGCAGTATTTACTTTGTCAATGTACAGGATGTCGCTGATAAAATGAACGTGCTGATCGCACAATACCACGCACAGATCGTTGTATTAGATATGAGTCGAGTACCCAATATTGAGTATTCAGCATTACAAAGATTAGTAGAGGGCGAGCAAGTGGTAGCGAGTAACGGGATCACATTGTGGTTGGCAGGATTAAACCCTGATGTACTTGAAGTGGTACGACGCTCTGGACTGGCTGAACGACTTGGACGTGAAAGAATGTTGTTCAATGCCTGTATTGCCATCGAACGTTATAAAATACTGCATTCATAAATGGCTGTTTGGGTACTGTGTTTTCGGAATACAAACCTAGATTTGTATTCCGCCCAATCACATAATTATTAAGCCATTGCACTGATATAAAACCTCAGCAAATGTTGGGTTACGTTATCGCTAATCCGAACTACCAACTTATTTTCCAAAAAGAAATTGAACATTAAGATTGGCAGACCAGTCAGGGGTTTGAGTGGATTTTATGGGATTATAGTAACTTTCCGCACGAATATTGATAGCATTATTGCCAACTGTAAATATTTTGCCCACACCGCCACCAACAGGTATTGTCCAACGCGGGTTGTTATGGTTATTCCAGTTTACGACCGTATCCATATTGGAAGCCAGATACCAACCATTTGACAGATTGTAATTAACAAAAGGTTTTAACTGCATTTGACTCACATCAAGGCGACTTTGACTACCCATCACTGACCAAATTTGTTTGACATTAAGTCCCAAAACCCAAGGTTTAGGTTGCGTTACAAACATAGCACTAGGGCCGACGCTAAACTTTCCGCTACCCAATTGCCTCGATGCACGATTCGTTATGTCTGAAAAAAGTGTATCGGTTGGAAAAACGAAAGTAGGTCCGAAACCCCAGCTAACACTATCAGAATTAACAGGGGTAAAAAGCGAGGTAAACGTTGTATCACCCAGACCATAAGCCCCTGAGCCAGCATAAGGTTCTGGTAGTTCTGCGATACCATGTACACCACCTGGAGTGCCGATAAAATTTAATGAAAGCTGATTAATCATATTCCAAGAACCCAGTGAAACTGGAATAATCGGCTGCACACTGCCAATTGATACTCCACCATTTTTAGCACCACCATGATAGGTATATTTTAATGGGATGCTGTAAGTTGGACTTAAAGGATTTTGCGCTTTATACGCAAACTCTTCGGTGCTATTACTAACTGAATTGACAATCTCTTCGGCATAAAGACATTGCGCACCGAGTGCTAGCGACAAGCTGAGTACAAATTTCAGGCTGTTGGACTTTTGTTTATGTGTCTTCATAATAATATTTTTGTTTATTGGATTTGCGAATCCGAGTAAATTAAAAACTGCGCTTTAGGATGGTACTATAAAACTTGGATTCAAATCTAGCTAAAATAATTTTCCTTGTCACGACAACACTTTATTAATTTTCCGAAAAAATAGACTCCACATCGTGTCCTGTCCGAACACTCACTCCAACTTTGTTGAGTGTGAAAAAGGGAATCAACACCACGAAAATAACCAAACTGTTGGCAAGCAATTTACGATGCTCTTTCTCAAAGAAGCCCACAAGACCCTTTAACCAGATGTTCAATAATGCTGAATATTCCAATAAAAACACTGAAGAGAAACATCTTGTGAAGTGTAGGGTAAATCAAGGGTTTATGCTCCAGATTACGACCCAAAAGCGATAATTAATTTTAATTATTTGGTTGACAGGATTAAACCCTGATGTACTTGAATTGGTACGCCGCTCAAGACTCGCTGAGCGAATGGAGTGTGAGCGGATGTTGTTTACTCCGAAGCGGAGGGTAACTTATTACCCGTTTCTTTCTTCCAACTATCTTCCAGTAATTCTCTTGCCGCCTGCTCAAGAAATTCTGGTGCAGCCCATTTCTGCACATCAAAGTCGTTCTTAATGTAGCCGTGGCTCAGCATAAAATCTTTAACAGTCAACGCAGAGTCGTATTCACAAAATAACGGCATTCAAGATGACAATACCAACTCAATTCACTGGTTGTCTCTATTCCGAAAAAAGACATTCCATATTTTGTCAGTTCCAAATACCCGCCCTAACTCTTTGAGTGCAAAGAAGGGCAGAAAAGCCACGAAAACCACCAAGCTATTGGCAAGCAATTCATCGAGTCCTTGCTTAGAGAGGATAAAAAGTTCTATTGTGAATGCCTCTCCATGCCAAAGCACTTCAATGAGATGTTCGATAAACTTAAAAGCACCGACAAAGAGAATGAAAATGACGGTCTTGTAAAGCGTTGGATATACTAAGGGCTTATCCTCAAGACCCTGACCGAGGCGGAACATAGAGCCAATCATAATGACTTTTCCGAGAACCAAGGCTTTAATCACTGCCACCCCATAATTGGTGTAATCAATATCATGAGCCGCCAGCAGAAATCGTTGATACTGGGTGAAAGCGGCGAACACGAGGGCGAGATAACAAACATTTATTAAATACTCTGTCACTTCATGGAGGAATTTTTCCTTCATGCCTTCTTTTTTATCAGTGTTTTTCAGCATAACAATGAGTCTCTACAGTTTAGTGTTGAGCAAATAGTTGTGTGCCAGTGACAGCATTCCGCCTGAGATAGTTTTGGCGTTAAAGCCATGCTGTAACAGTATGCGCGTCGCATAATAGGCGCGTTGCCCAGAGCGGCATATTACATGAATCTCACGGTCGCGGGGTAGTTCATCGAGACGGGTGCGAATTTGTCCCAGCGGTATATTAACTGCATTTGGTACGCTTTCCACTGCCAATTCCATCGGCTCGCGGACATCCAAGAGAAATTCATTCATCGCTTCACGCCAATGACTGAGCGGCATATCGCCACTGAGGACATCGGCAGCAATCATGCCAGCAAAATTTACGGGGTCTTTAGCACTGCCAAACGCTGGCGCGTAGCATAGTTCAGATTCTTCAAGATCATAAATGGTAGCCCCCATTTGTAACAGGGCAGCGAACGCGCTAATGCGTTTGTCCACGCCATCTTCACCTAATGCTTGCGCACCTAGCAACCGACCATTGGATTTACGAAAAATCACTTTCATAGCGATGGGCTTCGCATTGGGATAATAGCCTGCGTGGGAATTTGGATAGAGGTAAATTTTTTCGTAATCGGTATCACCCAGTCGTGTCATAGTTTTTTCACTGACACCTGTCCACGCAACGACCGAGCCAAATAGCCCAACAATGGCTGTGCCTTGTGTGCCTCGAAAACGAGAATCACGTCCTGCAATGACATCGGCGGCAATTCGACCTTGACGGTTAGCAGGCCCTGCGAGGGCAATCAGACTCCACTCGCCCGTGACAAAATCTTTGACTTCAACGGCATCACCAACGGCAAAGATGTGCGGGTCACTGGTTAGCATCTGATCATTGACACGAATGCCACCGCGTTCACCAATTTCTAAGCCCGCCATTTTTGCCAGTGTGGTATCTGGGCGCACACCGAGAGCGAGAATCACCAAATTGGCAGGATAAGTTTTTCCTGATTGGGTTTCGACATCAATGACACCGTTTGCCGCCTGTTTGAATCCTGCCACGCCGTCGGCAAGTGCCAAATGAACGCCATTGTTCTTTAAATAACTTTCCACGACTTGTGCGTGTTCTTTATCAATCGGCGGTAATACTTGGTCGAGCATTTCCACCAGTGTGACATCAAAGCCGCGATGCACTAGGTTTTCTATCATTTCTAAACCAATGAAGCCGCCGCCAATCACCACAGCGCGTGGCTTGGGTCTTAAGGTTTGGAATCCTGAGTAACGATGTATGCCCGCGAGAAATGGATTGCCTTTTTCAATCCATTCACAAATTTCTCTGGCATCAGGTACAGTTCTGACGTGAAAAATCCCTGCTAAATCTATGTTGGGAAAAGGGGGGCGAACGGATACCGCACCAGGTGATAGCACTAATTTATCGTAAGCCTCATTGGTAATTTCACCCGTCAGCACATTACGCAGTTGGACGGTTTTTTCTTGTGGAGAAATAGCAATCGCTTCGCAGCGAGTACGCACATCAATGGCAAACTGAGTGCGAAAAGTTTCCTCATTGGCAACTAACAGGCTGGATTCTTTTTCAATCACACCGCCAATATGATAAGGCAATCCACAGTTCGCATAAGACACATAAGGTCCACGCTCCACCATCAGAATTTCTGCATTTTCATCTAATCGGCGTAAACGTGCTGCACAGGATGCGCCGCCTGCTACGCCACCCACGATAATGATTTTCATAGGTTTATCTTTTTTCATGGTTTTTCCTGTTGTTTGTTTTAGTTCGTTGTAAACAAAAAAGCCCTGTGAGAAGGTAAAGACTCACAGGGCTTTTTTGCAGTGTGGCTGAGGTTTACCTCATCCTACTAAACTGATTACTTTGTCATCAAAGGCAATTTAGAGCTGATAGCCACATCGGCGGCACCTTGTACAATATTTTCAATTTGCATCGCACGCGCAGCAACGATTGACGAAGTCGCTTTTTTTACTGCTTTATAGTAAGACGCGTTAAGTGCAGTACGTTGAGTGCGAAAATCAAACATACGTTTAGTAAGTTCATCCGCTTTAGCGTCAGTCATTTTATCAAAGTTAGCCACATAATCTGCGATGATTGCTAAACGTTTTTCATTTAATTTCACCAGTTTAGCGTTAAAAACATAGAACGCACCCATAAACTTATCTTCTTGCGCTGGGTCTAATGCCATCGATTTCTTAACGAATGCAGTTTTCTCCATTTCCAGAGCGAAACGAAACATTTCAAGTTCATTATCATTAGGTGCAGCTGCAACCGCAGTAGCTACTGCTGGTTCGATTGAAGGTAATTTGCCGATTTTTTCAGCTTGTGCGGTACTAATAACACTGACGCTGGCAAGTGCAAGAACAAGAACTAAATATTTGTTTTTCATAAGTTATTCCTAAGATTGCAAGTTATTGAAAGTCGATATTATATCGTAAATATGTGACAGTGGAATTAAGTTTTTAGTGATTATTCGCTTAAGGAAAATACACTGCTGGTTTTGGTTTTGGCAAAGTAGCGGCTTTTTCTTGTTCAACTATCCAACCGCCACCCATTGCGAGATATAAATCAATAGAGGATTTAAATGTGTCTGCGCGGGCGGTGGTCAGTTCAATTTGTGCATCAAATAATTGTCTTATTGCATCGAGTTCGACGAGGTAATTAACATAACCTTCTTCATAGCGCACTTTCGACAGGTGGTAATAGTTTTGGTTGGCTGCCACGCGGTCATTTTGTTTGTCTTGTTGTTGCTGAGTTTTTATTAAACTAATCAGCGCGTTTTCAAATTCGCTAAAGCCCGTGATAATGGTTTTTCGATAATTGGCTACGGCGGCTTTTTGTACGGCTTCGGCGGCGCGTACGTCACCTGCTATTTTGCCAGCGGTAAAAATAGGCGTAAGTACCGCTGAACCGACTGTCCAAAAATTCGCTCCAGGTGTAAACAAACCAGCGACTTGGGTACTGACTTGCCCAACGTTACCTGTCAGGCGGATGTTAGGAAAATATTGCGCTCGTGCCACGCCGATTTGGGCATTCGCGGCAATGAGTTGTTGTTCTGCTCTGGCAATATCGGGTCGTCTAACTAATAAATCAGAGGGTAAACCTGAGGGAACAGCGGGTAATTTGAGTTTATCTATCGGTAAGCCGCGTTCAATCGCACGCGGATTTGAGCCTAATAACACCGCCAAGGCATTTTCAGTCAGTGCGACTTGTTGTTCATATAGTGGAATTTGCGCACTACGGCGTTGATATTCTGAGTCGTTTTGCTGTACTTCTAAATTAGAAGTATAGCCTTCTGTGAACCTCAGGGTATTAATGCGTAAACCTTCTTTAAGTGCGGCGACGGTTTCTTTGGTGATTTCCAGCTGTTTGTCTAGCTCACGCAAGTTGACATACGTTTTTGCTATTTCACTCACTAAGGTCAACATCACGGCTTGTTGCGTAGCTTCCTGACTTAGAAAATTTGCCAAAGCGGCTTCATTAGCTCGTCTTAACTCACCCCACAAGTCAATTTGCCAGTTCATGTTGCCACTTAAATTCACCTGATCATCGGCAGCAGGGTTAATGACGCTAGGGTTACCCGTTTGCGCGTTATATGAGCCTGAAAACTTTGGAAATAAATTAGAGCGTGTCGAGCCATATAAGCCCATGTATTGATCAACACGCGCAATAGCAATTTTTAAATCGTAGTTGCCCTGAATAGCTTGGTGTATCAAGCGATTCAATACAGGATCGTTTAGTTGCTTCCACCATTGGCTGTTGGTGGTATTTTGCGTTTCTTTAACGCTGTTACGCCATTGCGTAGGTGTGTTAATCTCAGGCTTTATATAATCGGGACCAACGGTACAGCCTGACAGCAGCGCGGCGATAGAAACAGCTAACAATTTATTCATGGTTGGTTTCCTTGTTCAGCGTTATCGGGGCAGCTTTACGATGAGTTATTCTTTCTATGAAGTAAAAGCTTAGGGGAACAAGAAATATACCAATCATTGAAGCCGCTGCCATACCACCAATAACCGCAAAACCGATAACTTGCCGTGATAAAGAACCTGCGCCCGTAGCTAAGGCTAAGGGAACACAGCCTAAAATAAAGGCAAAGCTGGTCATTAAAATAGGACGTAGCCGTAATTTCGCACCTTCCAATGCGGCTTCCACTAAAGGCTTGCCTTCTTCTACGCCCATTTTGGCAAATTCGACGATTAAAATCGCATTTTTTGCCGATAAACCAATCAGCATGACTAAACCAATTTGTGCGTAAATATTGTTTTCAAAGCCGCCCATTTTTAGAGCAAAAAATAACCCAAAAACCGCAACTGGCGTAGTGAGCAACACACTAAACGGTAATGACCAACTTTCGTATTGTGCCGCTAAAATTAAAAATACGCATAACAAGGCGAAAGCGAAAATAACCGATGGCGGTACACCTTGTTTGGCGATGAAAGATTGATAACTCATACCGATATAGTCATAACCCATGTCGCTGGGCATAGTCGCGGCAAACACTTCTTCCATTGCTTTCATGGCTTGATCTTCACTGTATCCTGCGTTGGCGGATGCCATAATTTGTGCGCTGCGATACAGGTTATAACGCATGGTAAATTCAGGACCTTCGATACTGCGTATTGACGTTAATGCCGATAACGGCACGGTTGTACCACTATCATTACGCACATAAAACTGCCCTAACTGATCCGTGGTGGTGCGATACTCGCCTTCTGAAGCAAGATAAACCTGCCATTGCCGTCCGAAGCGATTGAAGTAATTGATGAAACCACTGCCCATGTAATACTGTAAGGTTTGATAAACATCAGTTAATTTCACCCCTTGTTTAATAACTTTGTCTTGGTCAACCTCAACAAATAACTGCGGCACACTGGGAATAAAAGTGGTAAATACTCGCGTGAGTTCAGGGCGTTCGCTCGCGGCTTTCATGAATTTTTGGACATTTCCAGCCAAAAAGGCAACATCTTTACCTGCGCGGTCTTCGAGAACAAAACTAACCCCGCCCGATGTTCCTACCCCTGGAATAGCGGGTGGTGGAAACACCATCGCAATACCTCCAGATAGTTTTGATAGCTCTTTATTAATGTGTTGCTTAATCGCGGTGTATTGCTCTTCAGGCAGTTTACGCACGTCCCAATCTTTCAGAGTAATAAAGAAGAAGGTGTTATAAGTGGTGTTTGCTTGACTGAGTAGATTGTAACCCACCACCGAAGACACATATTCCACCCCAGCGGTATTTTTGATGATGTCTTCTGCCTGTTTTGCCACTTCACTGGTACGTTGAAAAGACGTAGCGTTAGGCAATTGCAATGCCCCATAGAGATAACCTTGATCTTCATCAGGTAAAAACCCTGTGGCAATACTGCCACCCAAACTACCTGCCATAAACGTAAAGCTCGCCAGTAATACCAAGCCTAATATCATACGTTTTATTAATACACCGCACACCCCCACATAGCCATCGGTAATACGCCCAAACACGCGGTTGAAGCCATTAAAAAAGCGTTGCAATAAGCTATCGGAGTGTTTTCTGGGTTTTAATATCAACGCACATAAAGCAGGCGTTAAGGTTAAGGCGTTAAATGACGACAGAAACACCGATATGGCAATAGTGACCGCGAACGGCTGATAAATTCTGCCTGTAATGCCGGGAATAAACGCAGTCGGTACGAATACCGCTATTAACACTAAAGTGGTTGCAATCACAGGCCCTGTGACTTCTTCCATTGCTTTCAGGGTTGCATCTTTCGGCGATAAGCCATGTTCAATGTGATGTTCCACGGCTTCCACCACCACAATGGCATCATCAACCACTAAACCAACGGCAAGCACTAAACCAAACAGCGATAAGGTATTAATGGAAAAACCAAACAGTGGAAAAACAGCAAACGTGCCGACCAATGATACAGGGATAGCCAGCAACGGAATTAATGTGGGTCGCCAGCCTTGTAAAAACAAATACACCACAATAATCACCAGTACGATGGCTTCAAACAGCGTATGTTTTATGTCATCAATACCTGCGGTGACGGCTAACGTGGTATCGAGAGCAACAGCATATTCCAAATCAGCAGGGAAACTTTTTTTAAGCTCCTCCATGACTTTTTTCGCGCCCTCCGCTGCTTCTAGTGCGTTACTACCTGGTAATTGATACAGGGCAATTAAAGCCGTGGGCTTACCATTTAAACGACTGGATACTGAATAGTTTTGCGCTCCTAATTCAATACGTCCAACATCTTTAAGGCGTACCACTGAGCCTGATTTATTAATACGCAACACAATATTGCCAAACTGTTCTTCCGTTGACAACCGTCCTTGTGCGCGTAAGGCATAAGTAAATTCCTGCCCTTGTGGTATCGGTTCACCACCGACTTGTCCAGCAGGATTAACGGTGTTTTGCGCCTGCACCGCACTGACGATTTCAGGAATGGTAATATCCATTGCCGCAAGTTTATCGGGCTTAACCCAGATACGCATCGCATATTGACCCGCGCCAAACACCGACACTGTGGCAATACCTTTAACACGCAGTAATTGATCGTTGATATTAATATAAGCGTAATTGGCTAGAAAAACGTTGTCGTAAGTGCCTTTAGGTGAAGACAACGCAAATAACATCAGCGGCGAAGTCGTTGATTTTGATACCGTTACGCCTTGAGTGTTCACCGCAGGCGGCAGTTGTGAAGCGGCTTGTGATTGCCGCATTTGCGTTAAAATTTGATCGGTATTCGCTTCGGTTTCTACGCCGAAATCCACTCGCAGCGTCGTCGAACCGCTGTTGGTATTAACGGAATACATATAGGTCATGTTATCCACGCCAGACATTTGCTGTTCTATCGGTGTGGCAACAGCTTGCTCCATCGTCAGTGCGTCTGCACCTGTGTAGTTAGCGACAACTTGAATTTCAGGCGGGGCAAGATTGGGAAATAGCGCGATGGGTAAGCCCGTCATTGCGACCATTCCCATAATGACCATTAAAATGGCAATCACTATCGCCACAATCGGGCGATTAATAAAAAATTTAGACATGAATTACTCCGCCTTCGCTGGCTTGAGCTGAACGGTCATGCCATCGCGCACTTTCTGCATTCCATCAACAATCACCCGCTCACCGAGTTTAACGCCCTCTTTAATAATCACTAACTTATCAACGGCTTTACCTAAGCTGACAGTGCGCATTTCAACTTTATTGTCTTTATTAACAATCGCTAACTGCGTCGCCGATTGGAGTTGAATCACCGCTTTTTGAGGAATAACTAATGCGCCAGACACGGTTTCGGTATTAGCGATAATCCGTGCATACATACCAGGGCGTAATAAATTGGCGGCATTAGAAAACAACACTGCGACTTTAATTGTTCCCGTCGCGACATCAACCGACCGACCTGCAAAAAAGAACTTACCACTCTGCGGATAAATACTGTTATCTGCCAATTTCAGCTCTAGTGAAATGGGTTTATTATCACCACCGTTATGTTTTTTTTCCGCAAAACCTAAATATTGCGATTCACTCAAACCTATATACGCACGAATCGGATCAACTTGTGAAACCGTGGTTAATTCATTATTTGCACTGCTAGGGCCGACTAAATCGCCCAGTTGTGTCTTGGAAACGCCCGCAATACCACTTATTGGTGAATAAATTTTGGTAAAGCCCAGATTAAGTTCAGCCGTTTCAACTGCCGCCTGTGCTGCTAATACTTGCGCGTTAGCACTCGCCACCGCACCCACGGCATTGTCGCGGTCAAGAACACTCACGGCTTTCTCAGGTAACAGTCGTTTAATTCTATTTAACGCCAATTGATTGGTTTGTAATACCGCCTGTTGTTGTGCCATTGTGGCTTTGGCTTGTGCCAGTGTGGCTTGAAAAGTGCGCGGGTCAATTTCGTAAAGCAACTGATCTTTCTTAACAAAATCGCCTTCTTTATAATTTTGCTTAATCAAATACCCTGTGACTTGGGAATTAATTGTCGCATTCACCATCCCATCAAGTGTACCTACCCATTCTTCAAACACAGGTACGTCTTGCTGACCTACCTCAACCACTTCGACAGCAGGAGCAACAGGAGCGGCAGCTTGTTTGGCAGATTCACTACAATTAATTAATAACAAGGAGAAAATAAGCGTGAGGCAACAACGCGCAACGGCTAGCTTGTGATTTTTTTTCATAATTTAAGATTATATGTGAGCGGCAATAAAAAAGATTATTACTTATAAGATTGTAGAGTGCAACCACGTCAGAGTTTTTTAATCCTGTTATTTCATCGATTGATGAAATGCTGGATATCGCTTTCAAACAAAAATTTATACTCACTCCTTTCAGTGTTTCAGTTAATATCGCCGCTATTTCTTAATTGCGAGATTTAAAATGCTAAATTCATTTATCTGGGGTTTGATTGCTACCTCTTCACTGGTTTTGGGTGGATTTATTGGCGCGTGGTTTAACATCGGACGGCGCACACTTGGGCTAATCATGGCGTTTGGCGCGGGCGTGTTAATTTCGGCTGTTGCTTATGAACTTGTCTATGAAGCGGTAAAACTGGGAAAAGGCAGTGGTATGGCTGGGTTCGGGATTTTGACGGGCGCGTTTACCTTCTTTTTTGCCGATTTGCTTATCGGCAAAATTGGTGCAAATAGACGTAAAGCGATTTCTGGCGTACATGAGTCGAATTTAGCGGTGCCGATTGTCTTGGCAACCATTCTCGACGGCATTCCTGAATCCATTGTGATTGGCTTAGGTTTGTTAGGTGAAGGCAAAGTGAGTCTTGCTATGTTGGCGGCGGTGTTTATTTCTAATCTTCCAGAAGCCATTGCAGGAACGTCAGGGATGGTGGCAGGCGCGTGGAGTCGAAAGAAAATTTTATTGCTCTGGCTGATTATTGCTATTGTGTGTTCTTTCGCGTCAGTCGCAGGTTACAGCCTTTTTAATAATGCTTCACCGTTAACCCTGTCATTCATTCAAGCATTTGCGGGTGGCGCAATTCTGGTTATGCTTGCCAACACCATGTTTCCCGAAGCCTACGAACACGGCGGAAAACTCGCAGGTATTTTTACCGTGTTGGGGTTTTCCAGTGCAGTTTTTATTGTGTTGCTGGAACATTCCACCAACCTATAATCTGTCAAATAAGCGACTCAAACCTCCGCGATCCTGAATATCTCGGAGGTTTATTTATTTTTTTTAGTAGCAATTATTCACTTTCAAGCTGAATACGCGCTTCAGCCAGACGTTTTAGTTCTGCTTCTGAGACTTCGGGAAATTTAAGATCAAGTTCACGCAAAGTAGAGGTAATAATATCAGCAACTATGGCGCGTGTTGCCCATTTATTGTCAGCGGGAATGATGTACCAAGGAGCCCATTTAGTGCTGGTTGCGTTAATAGCATCTTCATAAACACTCATATATTCATCCCAATACCCACGTTCGCCTAAGTCTGACGGGGAAAATTTCCAATTTTTTTCAGGGCGTTCTAAGCGTTCCATGAAACGTTCTTTTTGCCTATCTTTTGAGACATTGAGAAAAAATTTCAGAATTACTGTGCCGTTGCGCTGTAGATGACGCTCAAAAGCATTAATGTCCTCATAACGATTTTCCCAAAATTTCTTGTTTATTTTTCCTTTAGGTAGCTGTTGCAGTATCTCTGGATGAACTTTGGTCACCAATACATCTTCATAATAAGAGCGGTTGAAAATACCAATGCGCCCTCTTTCTGGCAGGCTTTTCATATAACGCCACAGAAAATTGTGATCTATGTCTTCGCTGGTTGGTTTTTTGAAGCTGAACACCTGACAGCCTTGTGGATTAACACCCGACATAACGTGTTTAATCGTGCCGTCTTTACCCGCAGCATCCATCGCCTGAAAAACGATGAGCAGTGAATAACGATCATCAGCATACAATAATTGTTGCACTTCATCCAAATCGACACGATTCTGCTCAAGAACTTCCGCAGCCCGTTCTTTCAATTTATCTTTACCAAATTCCTTAAACTCTTCATTCTGCGCCCATCCTGTGTCATGGTCTTTAAGGCGAACTTTCTTTTCTGGATCGACACGAAACAGGTCAATATACTTTTTCTTTATCATCTTAGTGTCCTTTTAATTAAACGATTTATAGATATTGCCGTAGAAATAGTGCAGTAGAATAGACCGAAAAGCAAGTTCACCAGCTATGCTGCATTAATCAATAGTGCTGTAGGGCGTGAGCGACAGCGCAATAGGTCGCAGGAAGTTAAAAAACATTCGGCAATACGTTTCACTATTACGCCCTACGGAGTTACTCATCAAAAAAACTTGATTCAGTTGAGTATTCGCTGTTTATAGCTTCGGTCAGCAATGAATCTAATGATTCACCTTGCTTAAATCGCTCTACATGGCGGTAACATAACTTTGCAAATGTCCCTTCAAGACACAAAGGGTCAGTTTGGTAGGTTTTATATTCACGCAATATGCCTTCGACAGCATTCAACTTTTTAGATAAAACAGTGCGTTGTGGATTTAATTTTTCTTTAATGAGTTGGCTCAATTTCAAAGCAAACAGCGCGGGATTTGCCAAATAACTTTTAAAAATAGCATCGGTATTAGCTTTTAAATTCTCAATGTTATCGTCAATAAGCGTGTCGATAAAAATGTTGTTGATGATAATGACGCTGGCATTGGCATACTCCTCAAGCAGGTAATAATTTCCCGTTGCGCCATCAAAATTCAACTCGTAGTTAGGTACGGTATCGCCGAGGTAATAGCTATCTAAAACGCAGTTGAGTTTTTTGGTTTGAATTTCTTTGCCTTCGTCAGTATAGAAGCTATCGAACATTCCCATTGTATTCACCGTATTTAATTATCTAAATCGATTCTACCATCTATTGCGCCCTGACTTCATCCAACAATTCAGGATGGCGGTCTAGTACTTTTAGCAACTTAACCAAGGCTAACGGCGGCTTAGTTTTACCTGTTTCATAACGTGAAAACGCATTTACGCCACCGCCAAAAATTTCAGCCGCTTCCTGTTGTCCTAATGCCAATTTTTTCCGCACACTAGCGATAAAATCAGGGTTCACTCTAGCGGCGTTCACTTGTTTGTTAAAACTGAGCATTGCCGCGCTAACCCGTTGTGATTCGGTAGCATTCAAAACGACCTCATCACAGGCGGGGCAAAAATCGCCCGTCACATTGTCAATCACAGTAGATTCGCCTTTGTAGGTATAAGGCAACTCGCGGCTGTCTGTTATCAATTCCGCCGCACCACACGCTAAACATTTCATATTACAACTCCTTAAATGAGACGATGAGGACATCCGCAATCACGGTCAGCTTTAAATACACTTCGCCGTTGTCGGTGTTGGCATGATACACATCTTGCCAAATTCGGTGGTCGGCGTGAGTGGTCATGCTTTTGTAAAAATCAGCGGGAGTGAGTGCTTCAATCACGCTGAGCATATCGGCAAAGTCAAAACCCAGCGCAGCCGCACCTTTCAACGCGCTAACGGTTGAGCTGACGTTGCCGTTTTCAACCAAGGTTTTAATAATTGACAATTTGCAATGCGGGGTGTGTTTTTCCATTGCTGAATTATAACCTAGTTGGTTAATGGTAGGATGTTTTTTGACAGGCGAAAAAAGGTGAATATGTTCCGCCCTTGGGTGTTTTTGTGATGGGTTTCACTGTATTCTACTCATCTCAATAGGCTATAAGGCTGAGAGGTAGCATAATACGCCGCATAGTGGTTGAAAAACATTCTACCGAGTTAAACATTGTCCGCATCCTCATATAGCAGGGCGGGTGAAAATAATGGGTGATATTATTAACACGGCAATGCAAGCAGAATGAAGTTTGTCAGTCTTACATTAAGGGGGTAGTTATGCAGGTTATATTGAATATTCCTGATGAAATTCCACAGGAGATGATTAGTAAACTGTTAATGCAGTTTGAAAACCAATTACAGACAGCGAAACAATTAGTGTCAAAAAAGGAAAAGCCTGTTCCTAAATTTGGTAGTGCAAAGGGGCTGATTAAAATGTCGGCTGATTTTGATGAGCCGTTGGATGATTTTGCGGATTATATGTGATGAAGTTCATTATCGTTCCAACGCGGAGCGTTGGAACGATTAAACAGGATAAATGTTGGGGTTCGCTTAAGACTCACCCCAACGTACGCGATACGCGGTGTGACTAGATTCAAGCATCTATGCTGGAATGACTGATTAACTTAATGGTATTGTCGCAGGACTGCCTTGCGGGTTATTACTTTTTGGCTTTTCGGACACATTCAACGATGGCTTTATTGTCTATTAAATTTAGGCAATATCTTAAATCTGTTCCAGACTGTCCAGATTGTGGTTGTTGATAAGTTGGAACAGCTTGTTCTACCACTGGTTGAACTGTCGGTGCTTGTGTTGTTGGCACATTTTGATAAGAAGGAGCGGGGGTTGATGGTTGATAGTTATTAGACTGTATAGCAGGTTTATTTGGTGTTTCATTACTTTGGTCTGTACATTGGTATTTAACCATCAATCGCGCTGCCGTACATTCGTTAGTATTTAGCACTATGATAGCCTGAACGACTTTTCTGATTATTTATTCTAGGGCTTTCTTCATTCGTATTCCGTGAATTTGTTTTTTGGGTATCTTCATCATCACTGGAAAAAATATTTTCAACCAGTTTTTCTAACAACATTGACCCTATCATTGTTGTTGGGTCTGTTGCTAAAGCTGGCGTTTGCCATAAAAGACAAACAATCAACATAGTCAATCTGCTTTTTTTCATTGAATTTTCCTTGAATTGAATAAGCTATCGCGTGAAGTTATACTGTACAAAGATATTTATCTAATAACCATTCATTCTTAGTTACAGTTACTCCTTAAAGAACTAGCAATCGTTAATTATTTATGAATCAATACATTCTCTTCATCTCCGACCTACACCTATCAATAGAAAAACCTGAAATTACCCGACGTTTTCTTGATTTTCTAACCAATCGCGCCACCAAAGCCAAAGCCGTCTACATTCTGGGCGATTTATTCGATACATGGATAGGTGACGATGATTTCATGCCGCCCAATAACAAAATTCGCGCTCAACTCAAACAATTGACGGACTCAGGTACAAAAGTTTTTCTACAACAAGGCAACCGTGATTTTTTACTAGGCACACGCTTTGCTCAAGACACAGGCGTGACTTTGTTAGATGACTATGCAGTGATTGATTTATACGGTACACCGACACTGATAACACATGGTGATTTATTGTGTACTGATGACCTGCCTTATCAAACGTTTCGCGTTAAATCACACACACTGGAATGGCAACGCAACGTGCTGTCAAAACCGCTGTTATTGCGCTTATTAGCCGCCCGTTGGTATCGCTTACGCAGTTACTTTCATAAGCGTAAAAAATCGCAAGATATAATGGATGTCAATCAAGACACAGTAGCGAAGATAATGCGTGATTACGGCACATTACGCTTGATTCATGGGCATACCCATCGCCCTGCACTGCACCGCTTTGAAATCAATGGTCAAGTCGCTCAGCGTTTCGTATTAGCGGCATGGACTAAAGACTCTGGCGAAGTTTTATGCTGGAATAATGACGGTTATCAAGTCGAAGTGTTTTAAAAAACAAGGGGCTAAGTTCAATCATTACACCTTATCCCTATTAAAAGTTGACATTTAAGCCAAAATCATTAAATCTAGGCACTTGGTGTGAAAAATTCCTAAGCATGGAGGAATTAAAACGTTCACCCAAAAACTAATATTAGTCTAATAACATAACCAGTATTTTGTTTTACATAAAATACTCAAGGAGAATCATATATGATGAAAAAGCCTTTAAAAAGCTGGCTACTTGCTTCAAGTGTTGCCGCTTTGCTAGCCGTACCAACAATTTCAACTGCGAATCAAGGCGTTGAAACATTGACTAAGAACCCAGCTAACTGGGCAACTTGGGGCGGTGATTATGCAGGCACTCGTTATAGCGAATTAAAAGAAATCAACGCTGATAATGTTAAAACTCTACAACCCGCTTGGTCTTTCTCTACAGGCGTATTGCGTGGTCATGAAGGCGGTCCTTTAGTTGTTGATGACGTTATTTACATTCACACACCATTTCCAAATAAAGTTTACGCATTAGATCAAAAAACTCAAGCCGTTATCTGGGAATTTGAACCGACTCAAGATGCAGACGTAACTATTCCTGTTATGTGCTGTGACACTGTTAACCGTGGTTTGGCTTACGGCGACGGCAAAATCTTCCTACAACAATCTAACACTGTTTTAACTGCACTTGATGCAAAAACAGGTAAAAGAGTATGGAGCGTACAAAACGGTGATCCTAAATTAGGTATGACCAACACCAACGCGCCTTTAGTTGTTAAAGACAAAGTCTTAACTGGTATTTCAGGTGGTGAGTTTGGTGTGCGTGGTTTCTT